>NZ_AODH01000031.1 GCF_000525915.1 Brochothrix campestris FSL F6-1037
TCCAGAAGAACTTTCTAGACTTCTTATTTCACCATTTAGGTACCAATCTTTCCATCTGTAAAGAGTTCCACTACTAGGGATTTTAAATTCTTCACGAAGTGAAGCTGCGCTTTCACCATTCAGAAACCGTTTAATAATTTGAATCTTTAATTCAACAGGATAAAAATTATGTTTTGACATCAGAAAACACCTCCGAATTTATTTTACCAAATTTGAGGTGCTCTTTTTTAGTTGTATCTAATTATAGTGGCAGTTCCTTAGCTCATTTCTCTTTTTTATGCAGTAATAAGGGCACGACATTTTTAATATTAAGGAGTGGTGCATTTGATTTAAGGGTGACACTTAAGGTGACGGCTCCTTCGACGAGCGCGTTAAAAGTGGCACTTAACATTTCGGCTTCGGCTTGTGAGTAGCCAGCTTGCAAAAAACGGTGAATATAGACGTCCTCAATAATTTGATAGGTGACCTCGCATGTTTTTCGAATGTTTTCATTGACAAGGGCAGTTTCGCTTGCAATGAGACCGAAGGGAATGGTTGAAAAATCTGTATTGGAATCGAAGTCAGTGAACTTCGTCGCGATGCTCATTATATGAAAATTAAACGATTCGATGATGTCATCAAATTTGGCTAAATCAGCAATCATTGCCGCGGTAATAATACTCGTTGATTGTTGAATGGCCTCAATCGCGAGCTGTTCTTTTCCACCAGGAAAATGGTAGTAGAGCGATCCTTTAGGCGCCTTACTTTCGGCTAAAATTTGTGATAGGCCAGTGGCATGATAGCCTCTAAAATGGAACAACCGCATGGCGGCTGCGAGAATACGCTCTTTGGCTTGTCCTTGATCAGATTTCATAGACGGTTCACCTCAATTCATGAAATAATGCTTCTTTAGTAAGAATAGAGAAGCGTCACTGAATTGTCAAATAGGAAAATATCTCTAAAAAGCAACGTTTGACATTTAGTAAAAAAGCTAATATACTAGTCGTTAGACCAATCGGTCTAATTCAAGAATGGAAAGAGGAGCTTATACATGCAATCAACCGAAAAACAAGCTTTTAATCCTAATGTGATGGCATTTGCCTTGATGCTCGCAGCGTTTGTCGGATTATTTAGTGAAACAGCTTTAAATATGGCTTTTACAAATCTAATGGTGGAATTTTCAATTTCAGCAGCAACCGTTCAATGGTTAGCAACAGGCTATTTACTCGTGTTAGGTATTTTGGTGCCCGTTTCAGCTTTGCTGATTCAGTGGTTTTCAACCCGTAAATTATTCATTATCTCAATGATTTTTTCAATTGTCGGTACGCTCGTAGCAGCGTTAGCTGTCAATTTTGAAATGTTATTAGTTGGACGAATTATTCAAGCGTTAGGAACAGGGCTAGTTTTACCGTTATTAATTAATGTCTTACTCGTTATTTATCCAATCCATAAACGTGGTGCAGTAATGGGTGTAATGGGCTTAGTCATCGTCGCAGCTCCTGCGATTGCACCAACGATTTCAGGTCTGATTGTCGATGGCCTCGGTTGGAACTTTATTTTTTATATTAGTGCGGTTTTATTAGTCGTTAACTTTATTTTCGGCGTTAAAGTGATTAAAGATGTGTCTACGATTACCAAACCAAAAATTGATGTGCTCTCAATTATTCTTTCAACAATTGGCTTCGGTGCGATTGTCTATGGCTTTAGTATTGCGGGTGACTCCTCGATGAGTGACCCAATGGTCTTACTTTCATTGGCAATTGGTGTCGTAGCACTTGTGATTTTTGTCATCCGTCAAAATAAGATTGAACATCCGATGTTAAAAATGACAGTCTTCAAGTACCCAATGTTTAATTTGAGCTTACTGTTTATCATTATCGTAATGATGTTGATTTTATCATCAGCGATTTTATTACCAATGTACTTAAAAGGGAGCTTACTCGTATCCTCAGCTATGGCAGGTCTTATCTTGCTCCCTGGTGGCTTTTTAAACGCCGTACTTTCACCTGTTGTTGGTCGTTCATTCGATAAAATTGGTCCAAAACCGTTTATCCCAACTGGTTTCTTACTGGCGGCTATCGGGTTGTTTTTATTATCAAACTTAACAACAAGTACAGCATTTTGGATGGTTATTTTATTCCATTCAATGGTCTTTATTGGTATTACGTTGATTATTATGCCGGGTCAAACATATGGTTTAAATCAATTGCCGCCACAATTATACCCTGATGGTTCAGCCGTTATGAGTACGTTGCAACAAGTGGCCGGAGCTGTCGGAACAACCTTCGGTATTTTATTAATGACAAGTGGTCAAAAAACATTTGCTGCTGCAAATGCGTCAGCGACGGTACCACAAATGATGTCAGCTGGTGTTCAACATGCGTTCACATGGTTAGCGGTGTTGGCAGTGATTGGCTTTGTCGGCTCGTTGTTTATCAAAACTAAAAAAAGCAACTAACAAATAGCTATTTCAATCTTTAAGTAGCTATACAAGTGTTGAAAATGTTGTTCGTATCTCGTATTCGACTTGATTTTGGTCAAGCTGATAAACGTATGCGGCAGCATTTTTTTTTATTGCTGGTTTTACGTTTAGATATAATAAAAAAGGTGAAATGATTCAGCTGATGAGCGATAAAAAAGTAGTGTTTCTCAACGCACGTGGTGGTATCGACTCAGTTGCTCTTAGCGCTGCAAAGTCTTTAACGGCCGCTTTGGGATGGACAGTAGCGGTGAAGTTATTATCGAAGGGCATCATGCACAACCACAAGAAGCGCAGACGATTAGGGCTAAAGGGTTAACAGTTGGAACTAAACTGGCAGAGTCACGGTCATAGAATTCGAAAGAAAAAGCAGTTTAATGCGACTTTGTCTACGAGCTGATTTCACTTTCATTCCTCTAGTTACATCAACCAGAAGCTGTCAACTTTCAGATAAATGGCAGCGACGGTAGATAGTCGCCTTCATTTATCTTGCAAGCTATTTGCTTCTAAGCGGTTGATTTCACTTTCGTTCCTCGAGCAGTGTTTATCTTCAGTCTGGACCCGTTCACATTGTGAACGGGTTTTTTCGTCGCTTTATGGTAGTATTACAGCGAGAGCAAAAAAAGGAGTGGCTAAAATGAAAACAATTTTAATTGCCGATGATGATAAAAACATTCGTGAATTAATTAAGTATCCTTTAATTGAAACGGGTTACGATGTTATCGAGGCGGTCAACGGCGAGCAAGCGTTAGCCTTGGCCGAGCAACAGCTACCTGACTTAGTCGTAATCGATATTATGATGCCGTTAAAAGATGGCTACGAAGTTGCTCGTACAATTCGAGCTGAACGGGATATTCCGCTCATAATGCTCACTGCAAAAGGTGAGTTGGCAAATAAGGCAGAGGGATTTTTAGCAGGAATCGATGATTACATGACGAAGCCTTTTGCCACCGCAGAATTATTATTTCGGATCAAGGCTCTCTTTCGACGTTATGATTTGTCCCACGAAACAACAGTTGAAGTCGGAAACCTTGTGATTGATCGACGCACCTATGCGGTCACACATCAGCAAACGGATATTTTTCTGCCATTAAAAGAGTTTGAACTGCTCTATGAATTAGCAAGTCATCCGGGGTGGGTCTATACACGTGAGGACTTGATTTCACGTATTTGGGGTGCTGCTTACGAAGGCAATGATCGAACCGTGGATGTTCACATTAAACGGCTGCGCGAACATTTAGGTGAAAATACAGCCGTTGCAATTGTAACGATGCGGGGTTTAGGCTATAAGCTAGAGGTCATCGTATGAAAACATTATATATCCGCATTGTAACGATTTTTTTAGTGGTGATGACGGTGAGTTGTTTACTCGGCTTTTTTGGTGCCAATCTCTATTATCAGCTGCAACTAAAACCGGTGAATGATCAAAAAATAATGAAGATTGCTCAATCGATTGCAACGGATTATGAGCGGGATAAAACGGAGTCATTACCGCGTTACTTAACACAGGTCGGTAAGCTTGGGTATGAGGTGTACACAAGTGATGCCAATGGCAACGAACACTTTTATGGTGATGACTTTCGCAAAACCGCCTTATCAGCTGACGTTATTAGCTCGGTGCTAGCAGGCGAAACGTATCATGGTATTTTAGCGTTTAAAACAGGTTTATTTATTACCGGTTTTTTTGACAACGATGTGCGCAATACTGTAGGCGTTAAAGTAGGGGATACGGCGATGTTCATTCGCCCGAGTCAAGCCGCTCAATTTGGGGAGTTGCGTATTTTCATTGCCCTCATTGGCTTGTTTAGTGCCTTGCTTAGTATTGTGGCCGTCTTTATTATGACGCGTTATCTCGTTAAACCGGTACGCGCACTCACCAGGGCAACTGAAGCATTTTCGGCAGGTAAACCGGTGGAGAATCTACCATTAAAACGTCAAGATGAACTGGGACAACTTGCCCGTTCCTTCGAGATGATGACGACTGAACTGGCGGAAGCAGAGCAAAAACGCCAAAAATTTGTCGCAAATGTCTCACATGAACTGCAAACACCGCTCACAACGATGCAAGGCTTTACCGCTATTTTACAACAAGGTACAGTCAGTGAGGCTGAGAAAGCCCGTTATTTAACCATTATTTCAGCAGAAACAAAACGACTATCTCAGTTAACAAATGAATTGTTGACGTTATCCTACTTAGATCAAACAACGGCCTTACCAATGACAGCTGAGGTCAGCATTGCACGGCAAATCCGTCAATTTATCAAGGCGACACAATGGCGTTGGCAGCTGGCGAATATTACCGTCACGCTTGAAACAACCGATAGTCTAATTCGGGGTCATGAGGCTTTGCTCTATCAAGTTTGGCAGAACTTAATTGGTAATGCCTTGAACTACACCCCTCAGGATGGACGTATCGACATTCGGATGTCCATGTCAGCAACCGACGTCATCCTTGCAGTAACGAACACAGGACCGGCTATTCCAGCAACTGATTTAAAACAGCTGTTTGACCGCTTTTATATCGCGGATAAACAACGTGAACGGCAGCATCAAAGCAGTGGTCTAGGGTTAGCGATTGCAGCTGAAATTGTGGAGCGTCATCAAGGTGAAATTAAGGTGCGTTCGACAAAGACGCAAACGACCTTTACTGTGAAACTGCCACGCTCATAATTGGCAAAAGTTCATCATCAGTTCATATAAGACTTCTATACTATGGGTATCATAGATAGGGAGTGAGAAAATGTTTTTAGCACTGAAAGAAATTAAACAGTCACGCTTACGTTCAAGTATGGTCGTTGTCATTATGACCTTAATTATTTGGCTCGTGTTATTTGTTGCTGGCTTGGCGGCCGGTTTAGGCAATGAAAATGCCTCTGCCATCAAGGCGATGCCGGTCTCACATTTTATCATCCAAGAGGATGCTGGGGAACGGATTGCTCGCTCAACAGTGAGTGACAGTCAACTCCAACAAATAAAACAACAGTACGGCTCGGCAGTCATGCCATTGCAACTGCAACAGGCAACGATTACATCACCATCGGATACGAACAAAACAGATGTAACTTATTTCGGGATTGATTTCACAACGGAATTAGCGCCACAACCGACGTTGGCTGCAGTTGATGATAAGTCGGTTGTGATAGACGATTCCTTTAAAGCAGCCGGTTATACTATCGGAGACGCATTTAAAGATGAGCGGACGGGAACGGTCTTTACAATTAAAGGTTTTACGGCTGGTAAAGCGTATAGTCATACGCCAGTCATTTATTTAAGCACCTCCGCTTTCAAGCAAATCGCAACACCGTCAGCCACTAAAAAAGCAGGTGTTAATGTAGTTGCCTTGCGTATCACTGATGATGAGGCGCAGCAATTAGCGATCAAAGGCTTGACGGTTGTTACGAAAGCAGCCGTTGTGAAACAAATACCAGGCTATAAAGAAGAACAAGGCTCATTAACGATGATGATTGCGTTCTTAATTGGGATTGCCACTTTCGTGTTAGCGGCATTCTTTTATGTTATTACGATTCAAAAAATGTCACAGTACGGTGTGTTAAAAGCGTTGGGTGCCACTAATCGTTATTTAGCGAAGAGTTTATTGCTGCAAATTATTTTTTTAGCGCTCATTAGTATCATCATCAGTGTGTTGCTAACACTCGGTGTGGCGCAACTACTACCAGCAACGATGCCTTTTGAACTTTCGTTGCCATTGGTCAGCGGTATCATTGCAATTTTTGTAGTCGTGGCCTTACTCGGTTCACTTTTATCGTTGTATCGTGTTTTTAAGGTGGACCCAATTGAAGCAATCGGAGGTGCAGGTGAATGAGTGTGAAATTTAAAATGACAGATGTGACTAAATCATATAAGGATGGTAAAGAAACAAAAGTGGTGCTGAAAAATGCCAACTTAGAAGTGAGGGCAGGTGAATTTGTTGCCATTGTCGGGCCATCCGGCTCTGGTAAAAGCACCTTTTTAGCGATTGCTGGTGCTCTTTTATCAGCGACTAGTGGTTCGGTGGCGATTGGCGTTGAACGGATTGATGCATACTCGCAAGCTCAACGGACGGATTTACGTATGCGCAAAATTGGCTTCGTCTTTCAATCGGCTCAATTATTGCCATATTTAACAGTGTTAGAGCAGTTACAAGTCATCACAGAAATAGGAAAAGGCAAGGATAAAAAAGCACAGACGGCCAAAGCGCGTCATTTATTGACCGCCTTAGGACTGACGGATCACCATCAATATCCGGCGAGCTTGTCTGGCGGCGAAAAACAACGGGTGTCAATCGGTCGTGCGTTGATGAATAATCCGGACGTGATTTTAGCAGATGAACCAACAGCTAGTCTCGATGCGACCCGCGGTTATCAAGTCGTGCAAGTGCTTGCCGAAGAAGTACATCGCCATCAAAAAGCTGCAATCATGGTGACACATGACGAGCGGGTGCTACCGCTTGTCGATCGCATCGTTCGGATTGAGAATGGTAGCTTACATGAAGTGAAGCGGTCATAGTGAGAAGCTATGTTAGCCTATACGGAAACGAAACTTGGCATCACGCGAGGGTTCGTTTCCGTTTTTTATAGAAGTCATGTGATAGTAAGGGCAATCGCATTTACATTGTAAACGCTGTCAACATAAATATGTCTGAAATAAGCATAAAAAAAGAAAGAAAGAACTAAAAATAGTTGAGAAATTTAGGTAATAATGGTAATCTTTGTAGTGGATAGATTTTATTTTTCTATAGTTTAACGAAATTCATGTAAGCGCTTATGAAACCGTTATTATTGAAAATGAAATCGTCACAACTGTATATATAAAGGAGATTTTTAATTATGGAAAAACAAACTTTCACTGTTATCGACGAAACAGGTATTCACGCACGCCCTGCAACTTTATTGGTACAATCAGCAAGCAAATTTGCTTCAGATGTTCAATTAGGTTATAACGGCAAAGATGTTAACTTAAAATCAATCATGGGCGTAATGTCTTTAGGTATTGGTAAAGGTGCTGAAATTACTATCTCTGCTGAAGGTGCTGACGAAAAAGAAGCAATCGCAGGATTAACTGAAACACTTAAGAAAGAAGGATTGGCAGAATAATGGCTAAACTAACACTTACCGGTATTGCAGCATCAGACGGTATTGCTGTTGGTCCAGCTTATCTGTTAGTAGAACCTGATTTATCATTTGAGAAAAAAACAATTACAGATGTTGAAGGCGAAATTAAACGCTTTGAAGCAGCTGTAGCTGTATCAATCTCAGAATTGGAAGCAATTCGTGATAAAGCTAAAACAGATTTAGGCGAAGACAAAGCTGCCATCTTTGATGCGCATTTACTTGTGGCTCAAGATCCAGAAGTAACTGGTCAAATCGCAGAACAAATTAAAAACAACGTCAATGCAGAAGCTGCTTTGCAAGAAGCAACGGATACATTTATTACGATTTTTGAATCAATGGACAACGAATACATGCGCGAACGTGCAGCGGATATCCGTGACGTTCGTAAACGTATTATGGCACATTTATTAAACGTTGAATTGCCTTCACCAACATTGATTGATACTGAAGTTGTGGTTGTTGCTGAAGATTTAACGCCTTCAGATACAGCCCAATTAAACCGTAACTTTGTGCAAGGTTTTGTAACAGACATCGGTGGCCGTACATCACATTCAGCAATCATGGCGCGTTCATTAGAAATTCCTGCGATTGTAGGTAGTGGTTCAATTACTGAATCTGTTTCTAACGGCACAATGATTATTGTTGATGGTTTAGAAGGTCATGTCCTTGTTGATCCAACGGCAGAAGAATTAGCTGAGTATCAAGAAAAACAAGCGGCTTTTGAAGCACAACAAGCTGAATGGGAAAAACTGAAAAACGAAAAATCTGTCTCTAAAGACGGAAAAGAAGTTCTTTTAGTTGCAAACATCGGCTCTCCTGGCGACATGGAAGGTGTTACTTCTAACGGCGCAGAAGGTGTTGGTTTATACCGTACTGAATTCTTATTTATGGGTCGCGATAACTTCCCGACTGAAGATGAGCAATTCGAAGCGTATAAAGCAGTCCTTGAAGGCGTAAAAGAGGGTGGACCTGTTGTTGTTCGTACGTTGGACATCGGTGGCGACAAAAACCTTTCTTACCTTAAACTACCAGAAGAAATGAACCCATTCTTAGGCGTACGTGCGATTCGTTTATGCTTCCAAGAACAAGATATGTTCCGTACACAATTACGTGCGTTATTGCGCGCAAGTGTTTATGGTAACTTACACATTATGTTCCCAATGATTGCAACTTTAGGCGAATTCCGTAAAGCTAAAGGGATGTTAGCAGAAGAAAGAGCGAAATTAGTTGCAGAAGGAATCAAGGTTTCTGACCATATCGAAGTTGGTATTATGATTGAAATTCCGGCCGCTGCTATTATTGCTGATCAATTTGCTAAAGAAGTAGACTTCATGAGTATCGGAACAAACGATTTGATTCAATACTCAATGGCTGCTGACCGTATGAACCAAGATATTTCATACCTTTACCAACCATATAACCCAGCTATCCTCCGTCTTGTGAAAAACGTCATTGACGCAGCTCACAAAGAAGGTAAATGGGCAGGTATGTGTGGCGAGATGGCCGGTGATCAAACAGCAGTACCATTGTTGTTAGGTTTAGGCTTAGATGAGTTCTCAATGAGTGCCTCATCAGTCTTGAAAACACGTTCATTAATTGCTAAATTATCATCAACTGAAATGGCAGAGTTAGCTGAAAAAGCTATTAACTGTGCGACACAAGAAGATGTTATTGCAACAATGGATGAATACCTTAAATAAGTAAGATACAAACGACCTAGCAGTTATGCTAGGTCGTTTTTTTTGAGTTATGTTAGAATGAAGAAAAGTTCTTAGGAGGCGTCATGATGAAAACAATTGGGTTTATTGGTACAGGTGTAATGGGCACTGGCATGATTAAACAACTGCTCGCGAAGGGAAATAACGTTAAGGTTTATACACGTACGCCGAGTCGTGCAGCCGCAGTCATTGCGGCAGGTGCTATTTATGTTGAAACAGCACAACAGTTAGCGCAACAAGTAGATGTTGTTTTTACGATGGTGGGGTATCCAACAGATGTCGAACAACTCTACTTAGGACGCGAAGGTATTTTAACAGCAGCAAAAACAGGAACGATTTTTGTGGATATGACGACCTCATCACCGTCCCTTGCACATGAACTGTATGTGAAGGCTTATCCTTACGTCAACATGTGTTAGATGCGCCTGTTTCTGGTGGGGATGTCGGTGCTCAAAACGGAACGTTAGCAATTATGGTTGGTGGCGATGAAGCGATTTTTAATGCGATCAACCTTTGTTCGAACAAATTGGCGCAACAATTGTTTATCAAGGAAGCGCTGGTAACGGACAACATACGAAGATGGTCAATCAAATTGCAGTCGCTGGTACGATGCTTGGCGTAGTCGAAGCGATTGTCTATGCTGAAAAAATGCAGTTAGATGTGAATAACGTCTTAAAAGCGGTTGCGAGTGGTGCCGCTGGTAGTTGGACAATGTCTAACTTAGCGCCGCGAATTGTGGCAGGTGATTTTGAACCCGGTTTCTTTATTAAACACTTCATCAAAGATATGAAAATCGCTCTCGATGAAGCAGAAAAATGTCACTTTGAATTACCAGGATTAGCTACGGCGGAACGTTTATATGAACAGTTAGCAATCAACGGTTTAAGCGAAAAAGGGACACAGGCACTTTATCACTACTATTTTGCAAATTAAGGTTGTTTATTTAATAAACTGTCTGTTATCATTAAGGCAATAGTCTTTCGATGGGAGTCGGAAAGGAGGAGTTTGATTGAGCATTAAAGCAGGACGTGTCATTGATATTTGTGTGCTAACAGGTAAAATCATGCTTGAAAATGGCGCTGAAAATTACCGGGTTGAGGACACGATGAAACGAATTGCCAATGCCTGTTATGACGGGGCTGAAGTTGGTAATAGTTTTGCGACACCAACCGGTATCTTTATGACAATTGAAGATGAGGGTATCAAATTACAAGAAGTGACAAAACGAACGTTGAATTTGAAAAAAGTCACCGAAGCGAATCAGATTTCACGTGAGTTAGTAAATAAGGAAATTTCATTGGACGAAGCATACAAGCGCTTGGTGAGATTAGATACAGAAAACAACCTGTATCCTGTCTGGATTCAATTCTTATCAGCCTGTATTGTCAGTGGCGCCTTAATGATGCTATTTGGTGGTGTTTGGTCAGACTTTATCGTGACTTCTCTCATTGGAGGCATCGGCTATCTCATTTTTTATTACAGCGACGAGTTGTTGAAAATTAAGTTTTTAGCAGAAATTATTGCCTCGATTGTAATTGCGGCTATAAGTATCTTTGCGGTGCGATTGTCATTTGTGTCGATGTTGAATATTGTCGTGACTGGGGCGGTTATGCCACTTGTTCCAGGTGTGCCAATTGCGAATGCCGTGCGTGATTTATTAGCAGGTCACCTCATATCGGGTATGGGTCGTGGGGTCGAAGCGATTTTATCAGCTGCTTCGATTGCGATTGGTATCGCCATTACGTATCGTTTTTTATTAAACTAAGGAGGTCATTGTCTTGTTAACTTATTTGTTACATATTGCTATTTGTTTCGTGTCAGTGGCCACCTTTGGTGTGTTACTCAATGTGCCAGCACGGGCCTTTATTGCCTGTGGTGTGATTGGGGCTGTCTGCTGGGCAGTCTTTGAAGCTTTTACATTTATGGGGATTGGAAAAATTATGGCCACCTTAATTGCATCTTTTGCGGTAGCGATTGCGAGCGATCGGATGGCACGCAAGATGAAAATGCCGATGATTATTTTTAATATGCCTGGTATCGTACCACTTGTGCCGGGGTTTATCGCGATGTCAGCCGTGCGTGAATACGTCAACGGCGACTATATTGCAGCGATTAGTCATACCGTTCATGTCGGGATGGTAGCCGGTGCAATTGCGATTGGTCTAATGTTATCAGAGGTCTTTAATACGAATATTCGTCGCTTTATTGTGCGACGTGAAGGATAATGAACGAAAAGCGACTGTCTCACCGATGTTTATCGGAAGGGCAGTCGCTTTTTGTGTCGTAACGGATTGCTCTGACGGGAAATAGTCGAGACGTTATTTTTTTCGAATCACTGCAGTTTAAAACGGGCTTTAAAATACTTTCGCTCCTTATAACTTTTCATTTTTTTCGCCAATCGTTCCATCGCAACAATGAGGTCAGCCATGCTCGCTGCATATGAAATCCGTAAATAACGGTCGCCTTTTTGTGAGAACGAATCGCCAGGAATTAAGGCGATTTTGTATTCTGTCGCAAAATCTAACGCGAATTGATAACTGCTTTCAGTCACGTAATCAGGTAATTTCACAAAGAAGTAGAAGGCGCCGTCTGGTGCAATGACATCGAATGCCATTTGCTCGAGCAATGGTTGTAGATAATCCCGACGTTCACGGTAGGCGTCACGCATTTCGACAGAGTCATTGAAGCCGTTATTAAAGGCTTCCTCTGCGGCCATTTGTGAAATACTCGTCGCACAGGTTGCAGTTACTTGGTGGATTTTGAGGACGTGTTCAACAATCGGAGCGCTCGCCATAATCACGCCAATGCGCCAACCAGTCATCGCATGTGATTTTGAAAGACCATTCAAGACGATTGTTTGCTCGCGAATCTCATTGGCGAGTGAATAATGAGGCTCGCCGTATGTTAACTCACTGTATATTTCATCAGCAATCAAATAGATGCCAAGTTCTTTGATTTTAGCTGCTAAAATAATCGCTTCTTCTTTCGTATAAGTAACACCGGTGGGGTTACAAGGATAGGCTAAAATCAAAGCCTTTGTGGTTGGTGTCACATAGGCGTCTAATAAGGCGGGTGTCACTTTGAAGGCAGTTGTTGTTGTGTCCATAACGACCATGTTAGCCCCTGCAAGGTGAATAGGCGCCTCATAACCCGGATACAAGGGGTCAGGAACTAAAACGTCGTCACCGGGGTTTAAAACTGTTTTTAAAGCAAGGTCAATTGCTTCCGTCGCTCCGACTGTGATGACAATCTCAGTTTTAGGGTCATAGACTAAATCGTATTTTTTAGCGAAATAACGGGCTGCGGCTTCGCGTGTTGATAAAAACCCTGCATTGGGTGTGTAGTTTGTAATGTTATTATCGATTGCTTGTTTAGCTGCTTCTTTAATGTGCAAAGGGGTGGGAAAATTCGGTGCACCGAGAGTCAGTGGGATAATACCAGGAATGACCCCGACTTGATCGCTGAATTGGCGAATGCCAGAAATTTGAATGTCGTATACGCGCGTGTTTAAAGGAAGAACCATGTTGTACAACTCCTCATCTATGGATTATGTGTTAGTTGCTATTTTAGCACATTGGAGGAGCGATTAACGAAAAAAAAGTGGGATTACCTTGTAAAAATAGCTGACATTTAGTATGATAATTGATAATGATAATTATTATCAATTGAAAAAGAGGTGGCACGATGATCACAACGAAAAAAATGGAGTGCGTTTATACGAAGGTAAACGGTCAGGCATTAGTTTTTCAAATTGTATCGTTTACGCCGCTTAAATCATGGGGTGAAGTCTATGTGAACGTTGCAGGTGAAACCTATCGTTTTGTTGGCTATCATCGCAATAAAGTCTTAGCCTGTGCTATGTATGAAGTAGCAAGGCTTTTGCAAAGTCAGCAAAAGACAAACAATAATAAAATATAAAAATAAACGTAAAAAAAACCATCTATAATTAGTGAAAAAATGTGTGATATCTGATAAGATAATACATGCGATGATTTTTAAAGCAAATTTTCCAATGAGAAGAGAGGGGTTTTTTACTTGTCTCAATTAGCAGGTATTATTCAACGTTTAAACGCAATGAAAGAAGACGAGTCTGTTGAAGTTCAACAACGTCGTTTCGAAAGAGAAGGCAAAGCAATTTGCGAAGTTAAATATTTCCAAGCAACTGAATCATTTGAAATTATGATTCTTGAAGATGATCAAAAATATCAATTTGATAACATTGATTTAGCAGCTATTGATATCTTCGAATTATTACAAGATGCTCAGTAAGCAATAGTTACAGCGAAACAAAGTAAACGAACTGTTTGCTTTGTTTTTTTGCGATTAGGGATACAGTTTTTTTTAAGGTGTTTACTTTAGAAGTTGTCGGAAATGTGGTTAAATGGAAGTAGATAGACGAAGTAAACATAAAGGTGGCGTTAAGAATGAATCATTTACTCAAAGAAGAATTTGAAGTCAATATGTCAGACTATCTTATTCCGGCAAGTAAAGTCGCGCATGTTTTCGAAGAAAATAGTTTAGAACATACATTACTCGTATTGACCACAACTGGTTACACACTCATACCTGTGTTGGATTACGATAATAAATATATCGGGATGATTAATAATGCGAGTATCATTAATCATGTCATGGGGATTGAACGAATTTTATTCGAACAACTCCCCGAAGTGAAAGTAGCAGATGTTGTCATCCGTGACTATCCCGTCTTACGTGAAGGGTTTACGTTTGATGTTTTACTTAAACAGTTAATTGACCATTCGTTTTTATGTGTCGTTAACGATCAAAATGAATTTATGGGGATTGTGACACGTCGTGTTGCCCTCAAACGCTTAGCGAAGGCTATTCATCAGCCTGTTACTCAGTAAATAAAACCAATGATAAACAAAGGATGGTAGAAATGAGTATAACTGAATTTCGCATTTTAGATATGTTAGCAGAGGAGCTCAATATGCGAAAAACGGCAGAGCGCCTTTATATTTCACAGCCGGCCTTATCCCAACGATTACAGTCGATTGAAGCACGTTGGGGCAAACAGTTGTTTATTCGAACACGTAAAGGCCTATTATTGACGCCACAAGGTGAATTGATTGTAGAATTTGCACGTTCGGTTATTAATCGTGAAGAAAATGTGTTTGATAAATTGTTAGCAATGGAAGGTGTCGTTCAGGGTACTTTAAAAATATACTCGGGAACGATTGTAGCGCAACGCTGGCTCCCTTTTGTTTTTAAAGAGTTTGTGAAACGTTACCCACACGTTAACATTGAATTGGATTCAGGTGGTAGCCGCCGAGCGCAACAAGCGATTGCAGATGGCAAGGTGCATTTAGCAATCACCCGTGGTGAGACGGATTGGCTAGGTGAAAAACGTTATTTATTTGGCGACAATTTGTCGCTTGCCGATAAATATCATACGTCGATTGAAGACATATTAGCGTCAGAACGCCCGTTTATTCGCTTTAAAACCGATTCAGACTATGACCAAAGTATTATGGATTATTGGCAGCAATATTTTCATCGTTTGCCTGAAAAAACATTGGTGGTCGATCAAATTGAAACGTGTAAGCAAATGGCGATGAGTGGAATGGGCTATACGATTTTACCACTGCTCACAATCGACAAGCATACCGATTTGAATTTAATGCCGTTAATTCAAGAAGATGGCACACAGCTGCACCGCGATACATGGTTACTCGGTTATAAGAAAAGTTTCCAATTGCCACAAGTACAAGCCTTTGTCCAGTTGATCGAAGAACTGGATAAAGAAAAAGGACTATTGCAAATATTCTGAAATATGGCACACTATAATAAATTGACTAAAAAGGAGAATGACAGATGAAACAAATGGATGCACATGAGATTATTAAATTTATTCAAGAGAGTAAAAAATCAACACCGGTTAAAGTATACCTTAAGGGTGAATTAGCAAAAATAAACTTTCCGGAGACAATTAAAGATTTTGTTTCTGAAACGTCAGGTGTCATCTTTGGTGAATGGGATGTTGTTGAACCTTTTTTAGCAGAAAATACAGCTTACATTAAAGATTATGTCTTAGAAAATGACCGTCGTAATTCAGCGATTCCAGAAGTCGACTTGAAGAAATTCAACGCCCGAATTGAACCAGATGTGATGATTCGTGACCAAGTTGAAATTGGTGATAATGCGGTTATTATGATGGGTGCTTTAATTAACATTGGAGCAGTCATCGGCAAAAATACGATGATTGACATGAATGTAACGCTTGGTGGACGTGCGACCGTTGGTGATAACTGTCACATTGGTGCTGGAACAGTGTTAGCTGGTGTTGTTGAACCGCCATCAGCACAACCAGTCATTGTAGAAGATGATGTCTTAATTGGGGCAAACTGTACGGTTTTAGAAGGTGTTCGCATTGGTAAAGGCGCAGTTGTTGCTGCCGGTGCGGTTGTCATTAAAGATGTCGCTCCTGGTACAGTTGTTGCGGGTGTACCTGCGCGTGAAATTAAAAAAATTGACGACCAAACCCGTTCGAAAACTGAAATTATGGCAGCGTTACGTGAACTTTAAGCAATAGAAAGAAGGGACATCAATGAACTTAGCGGACTTACAAACGATTAGACGTGCGTTACATCAAATACCTGAACTCGGGTATGCTGAATTTAAGACACAGGCCTATTTACGGGACTATCTTTCAACGTTACCGCAAGCATTCATGCAAGTGAAAGAATGGCGGACCGGCTTACTCGTTCGAGTTGAAGGGAAGGCACCGACGAAAGTTGTTGGCTACCGTGCGGATATTGATGGCTTGCCGATTGTTGAAGACACAGGCTTGGCCTTTGCTTCGGAACATGAGGGGCGAATGCACGCTTGTGGTCATGATTTTCACATGACGATTGCGTTAGGTGTTCTTACCAATATTGTGACTGACCGGATTGATGATACAGTTGTGTTTTACTTTCAGCCGGCTGAAGAAAATCCTGGTGGTGCCTTGCCAATGATGCAATCAGCTGAAATGAAAAACTGGTGGCCGGATAAGATTATGGCATTGCATGTGGCACCGGAGTATCCGGTTGGTAAGATTGCCGTGAAACCAGGGATTTTATTTGCGAACACCTGTGAATTATTTGTTGAATTCAAGGGTAAGGGTGGTCACGCGGCGTATCCTCATCAAGCGAATGATATGGTTGTTGCCGCTTGTCAATTTGTGACGCAATTGCAATTGATTATTAGCCGTAACATTGATCCACTCGATAGTGCCGTGATTACTGTCGGTAAGATTGTAGCGGGGAATACGATGAATGTCATTGCTGAAAAGGCCGAAATTGAAGGCACAATCCGAACTTTATCGAAAGAAACGATGCTGATTGTCAATAAACGTATTCGTCAATTGATTGATGGTTTCCAAATCGCCTACAACTGTGAAATTACACGAACAGAACGACCAGCTTATATGCAGGTGTTTAATGATGAAACCGAAACGGCGCAATTTATTACGTATTTGAATGAACAGTATCCCGAAAGTTATGTTGCTTGTCCGGCTGCGATGACGGGGGAAGATTTTGGTTACATGCTTGAAAAAATTCCAGGCTTTATGTTTTGGTTAGGAGTCGATTCAGCAGATGGCCTCCATCATGCCAGAATGTCACCTAATGAGGACGCATTAGCGTTTGCAGTCGACGTCTTAACAAACTATTTAAACGTCTGAAAAAAGCCATCACCTATTAGTGTTTAACTAATGGGTGATGGCTTTTTTTTAAGGTTGTGTTGAGGCTAATCCTGCTAAAGATAAGGGCATTAACAGCTCATTTTCTTGAAAAGCTAAATAAATTTTTTGATAGAGTTCATTACTAACTAACAGCTGTGTTCCGTTCAACGTATGCGTTGAAATCGTGACGACAAAATTACCGTTGGCATAACCCGTTACCCCAGATACAATCGGGGTATCAACGATGTTCGGATTGTCTCTAGTGAAGGCACGTGTTGTTTCCTCAATCAAAGCAATCGCCTTGTCGATATCTTCGTTCGGATTAATCTGAATTTCAACGAGGGCGAGCATGTTCCCGCGCGAGTGATTACTGACGACAATAATTTCACGATTGGGAATGAAATGGAGGGTTCCATTCAAATCTCTTATTTGGGTCGTTCGTAAACCGAGTAACTCAACTGTACCTTTAACGGCACCAATTGTAATGTTATCGCCAACATCCAACTGTCGTTCTAGCAGAATAAAAAAACCGGTGACGACATCACTGACGAGTCCTTGAGCCCCAAATGCAACAGCGAGACCGACAATTCCTGCACTGGCAATAATCGCGCGGACATCAACGTTAAAGGTACTTAAAATATTAACAGTCAAGATGAAGATTAAAATGTAGCGAAAGGCGTTATCGATTAAATTAAACAACGTTTTCGAGCGGTTTTCACTCACATTTTCGCGTTTACTATAGCTGATAAATATTTTACGGATAATTTTTTGCCCGATTTTGCGTACTATATAATAGAGTATGACTGTAAAAATAAGCGATAAAATTCCGCTGATGATGTTATCAATAATTTGACTCCAATCGATACTATCAAAATAAGTATTGAAACGGGTAATTTGATTGGTTACTTGATTTGATGTGTATTCATCCAAAAAATCACTTCCTTTAATAGACTATACGAGTTATTTTACTCGTTCTTTTAAGAATAGTCTAATACTATCGTCGGGATTAAACAGCTAGTCGTCGTGACAAAAAATCGTCATAATCACTGAATTTAGTGTTATATAAGGTGAACACCTGTTAAATCATGGTATAATGGTTAGGAAAATAGAACTTTATTAGGAGGAACGGATTATGTTTAAAAAACTTTTCGGTAAAGAAGCAAAAGTAACAGAAGAAAAAATTGTCTCACCAGTGACTGGGACGTTAATTAAAATTGACGATGTTCCCGATCCGGTATTCGCACAAAAAATGATGGGTGAAGGCGTGGCTGTTCAACCAACAAACGGTATTGTTGTTGCACCAGTTGACGGTGAAATCATTCAAATAGCTGATGAAAGTAAACACGCATTTGGTATCCGTTCAGCATTAGGCCAAGAAATTTTAGTACATATTGGCTTGGAAACAGTTGCTATGAAAGGCGAAGGTTTTAAAGTTTTAGTTAAATTAGGCGATAAAGTAAAAGCGGGTCAACCGATTATTGAAGCAGATATCGCTTTAATTGCCGAAAAAGCAGCCTCAACTGTTATTCCTGTTGTTGTCACAAACAGTAGCACAGGCGACTATACGTTTACATGGTCAGAACTTGGTAATGTAACCGCAGGTGAAACAGTTATTTTTGAAGCAAAAACAAAATAAACGAATGACGTAATAAATGATACTCATTTATTGCGTTTTTTTTAGGGGGAAATAGGATGAATAACAACACACAACAATTGTTTAAAACTTTAACCGAAATGGCAGGTCCATCAGGCTTTGAACGACCAGTCCGAGCGTTTATGAAAGAAAAATTGGCACCGAACGTCGACCGTTTTGAGCAAGATGGTTTAGGGGGCTTGTTTGGTGTGAAAGAAAATGTCGGTGCACCGCGAATCATGGTAGCGGGCCATATGGATGAAGTTGGTTTTATCGTCACTAAGATCACAGCTAATGGTATGATTAAATTCGATACATTAGGTGGCTGGAGTCCGCATGTGTTATCGGCACAGCGTGTTCAAATTATCTCTGATCATGGTCCTGTTATCGGTGTCATTGCATCGGTACCACCACATTTATTATCAGAGGCCGAACGTAATGCACCTGTCAAAGCGGCTAATTTACTCATCGATATCGGCGCTGATAGTGCCGATGAAGTGATGCATTCATTCGGTATTCTGCCGGGTTATCCAATTGCACCCGTATCTGAATTTACCCCAATGGCAAACCCAAAGAAAATTTTGGCAAAAGCGTGGGATAATCGCTACGGAGTTGGTTTAGCAATCGAAGCAGCGGCCGAACTGAAAAAGATAAAATTACCACATGAGCTATTTATCGGTGCCACTGTCCAAGAAGAAGTCGGCCTACGAGGGGCACAGGCGTCTGCAAGCATGATTAAGCCAGAGATGTTCATTGCGCTCGATGCCTCCCCTGCTAACGATACGACAGGTGATAAAACGCAGTTTGGTCAACTTGGTCAAGGCTTCTTATTACGTATTTATGACCGCACGATGATTACGCACCGTGGCTTACGTGACTTCATGCTCGAAACTGCGAAGGACAACCACATTCCGTACCAATATTTTGTGTCACCTGGTGGAACAGATGCTGGAACTGTTCATAAAATGGAAGGCGGTATTCCAAGCGCTGTCATCGGCTTACCGTCACGTTATATTCATACGAGTCAATCGATTTTACATGTGGATGATTACGCGGCAGCAAAAGAAATGCTCTTGAAATTATTACCACAACTCGATGCGACAACGATTGCAAGCATTAAAGAAAATGCCTGATTAAGCAATTGGACAACGTTCAGCATTAACATAAGCCAACCCTTTATTTGGGTTGAATCAGAATGAAGATAAACGTTGTTCTAGGTCGTTACGACTTGCTCGCTCGGGATTACGTACCATCAGTACTCGCACCGTCACTCGCTCGTTGTGCCTACTAGAACGAGAGGATATAACAACGTTTCTTTTCAGTCAAGTCATCTGGCAGCCAAAGTCACTTGAACTAACTTTCAAAGTAAAATCAGTTTAATTTGACTTTGGCTACAATCTGAGCCAACCCTTTATTTGGGTTGGCTTTTTGTTAGGCAGTTTATTAGAATGTTACGGTATCTTTGCTTATACTAAGAGTATCTAAATCAGAGATGGGAGATTGATAAAAATGACAGTTGAAAAATTTTCAAAAACGGGTTTGCACATCGGTCAAGCAGAGGCGCCTGTTAAAGTCATCAGTTTTGTAAATCTACGTTGTCCTTTTTGTGCAAACTGGCATTTGAAGGCCGAAAATTCACTCGAAAAACATGTTGTATCAGGACATGTCGAACACATTATCAAATTTTATGACAAACCGAAACCATCCCTAGAAATTGGTAATCATGCGCATCACTTTATTGATAATGAGGATGAAGCGGCGATTAAAGTCGTCGATAGTCTCTTTCGCTCGCAAGCTGAGTGGGGGAAATTAACACCGGTAGAACTGACAACTTATTTAGAAACCAACTTTAAACTACATGAATTAGCCAAAGCCAAAGCAACAGCACAAGTAGTAATTGATGAAGCCAATGCCCATGATATAGTATCTGTTCCAACGATATATATCGGAGATCAAGTCTTTGATTCACAAGTGACACAAGAACAACTAGAAAGTGCGATTGCGGCACAATTAAGAAAAGGATAAAAGTGATAGCGATTCGTTAGTACTGTTTAAATAGCAAAGTCGCTCCTCAAATATGAGAAGCGACTTTTTATTAGCAATTGAACATGTTATGATAACTAAAAACAAAAGGAGTGACTTATGGACGTTTATTTATATCCCTTAAAGACGGCTGCGTTGATTTTTCCTTTGATTGCGCTCGTCATTTCACTGCCATTTTTAATTCGTCAATATTATAAATACGGTGGTTTCTCATTTTGGCGGGCGTTGATTATTTATAGCTTTATATTTTATTTGTTATGCAGCTATTTATTAGTGATTTTGCCACTGCCATCACAAGCGAATGTTAGTCAACTGACAACAGCTAAGACACAATTGATGCCCCTCCGTTTTTTAGTTGATTTTGTCCAGCATACTGCTTTTTCATTGACCAATCCACACACTTATATTACAGCCTTAAAACAAGGTGTGTTCATTCAGCCACTCTTTAATTTAATGTTGTTATTGCCGTTAGGTGTTTATTTACGCTTTTATTTTAAACGATCGCTGCTGTTTATTATTATTACAGCCTTTTGTGTGTCGCTCTTTTTTGAAGTAACACAATTGTCAGGTCTCTACGGTTATTATGATAGATCTTATCGTTTATTCGATGTTGATGATTTGCTGTTAAATACCGTAGGAGGTTGGATTGGGTATGCCTTAGCACCGTTGTTAACCTTCTTTATTCCAAGTGATGAAACGCTGAGAAATAACGCTTATTCACGCAGTCATCAAGTCAGTTATCTGCGTCGGTTGATGGCTTTTTTGATTGATTGGCTCTTGATAGGCATTATTGGTGAGTTTATGATGATTAAAAACCATTCCCTATTTAGTGGAACGGTTCTTTATCAGTTCAGTTGGTTGAATACCGCCAGTTACATACTAACAATCGTGGTCTTTTTCATAATGATTCCGTACATCTTTAACGGGCGAACATTAGGGAAACTTATTGTCCATTTGAAAATCGTTGATGATCTGGATCAATCACCATCGTTGCCACAGTATTTCATCCGCTATGGTTTGTTGTATGGTGTCGTATTTACACTGATTAATGTTGAGTTTAACTTGTTAGAATTAACGGGTACCTCAGACAACCTCAATTTGCTGAATTATTTAATCTACATCGTTTTCTTCTTTATTTTAGTATTTGTTGTTCATTTGCTTATTAATAAATTACGCAAAAATGCACCGCTCTTTTATGAAAAAATCAGTTATACTCATATGATGAGTTCATTTAGCTTATTTAGAAAAAAAACGACACGTAAATGACATAAAAACCCTCTTTTTTTTTATGAAAAAGGGGGATTTTTTTGGTAAAATAGGAAAAAAGTAATAAACCGACTGATGTGTAAGGATTTAATTATAACTTGATGATCTATCGTTATAGTGTGAAATGTATAGTCTAATAACTATTTTTTTATGCTAACTGGTTAAAAACATTCGAAAAAGTCATTGATTATCTACTTGTATAAGGATAAATACTCATTTTACATGTAAAGTGTATTATTTTCTATAGAATAATGATATCTTAGATAAAGTAAAACTTATCATGGATTTTAGGGAAAAGGGGAAAAGAAAAATGAAGAACAAAGTTATGAAGATTGCTGTAGGAGCAATCGTAGTCGTAGGGTTACTTTTTGGTGGAGCAGCAATCGGTGATGCAGATAATGTCCTTCGTTGGGGGAAAGAAAGCGAAGTAACATCAATTCATTCGACAATTGAAGCATTGGATTCAAAACTAGGTGCAAAAGTAACCGAAATTAACACACTTAAAGCAGCAGCGTCAACGTCTAAAGCAGAACTTGATAAAGCGACTGCCGAATTAAACAAAGTCCAAAACAGTGTGACCGAATTAAACAATCAAATTTCACAATTAAAAGCAGACATTGCTAGTAAACAAGTCGAAATAACACAAAAAGATGCTACAATTAAACAAAAAGAAAGTGAAATTCAACAAAAAATCGATGAAGGCAATGCTAAAGTTGCTGTAAAACAAGCAGAAGTTGATGCGAAGCAAGTAATCATTGGTAATAAACAAAAAGAGATTGATAACGCAAAAGCAGCTTTAGACACAGCTAAAGAACAAATTAACACTTTAAATCAAACAATTGCGCAATTAAACCAAGATAAAATCAACTTACAAGCACAATTAACAGCTTCACAAACAGAAAATGATGATACAAAACTGAAATTAAAAAAAGCACAAGATGAGGTTCAATCATTAAAAGATTATGCAGCACAAGTTGAAAGTAAATACGCTAACTAAGCAGATTTGCTTAAACAATGATAAACAAATTGAAACAACATGATTACTTCAACCTAGAGAGAACAGTCAGAGTTGACAATGAGTTAAGCGAGTTCCTTCAATAGAGAGGAACTCGCTTTTTATATGCTTGAGTTTAAGGTGATTTACATATACAATAGAGTTTGGCTAAAACATTAGCCTTGTAGCAAAGCTACACGCAGTTTATTAATACCATCCTGCGATACAAAAACTAGGAGGAATAAGAATGAAAGTTAAAATGTTGGCAACGAGTGGTGTCTTAGCGGCGCTCTATGTCATCTTGACATTGTTAAGTGGACCATTTGCCTATGGGTGGGCACAGTTTCGTTTATCAGAAATGATGAATCATTTAGTTGTCTATAATAAAAAATATTTTCCTGCCATTATCATCGGGGTAATCGTTGCAAATTTATTTTCAGCTAACGGTGTGCTTGATTTAGTCTTTGGGGTGGGGCAATCAGTTGTTTCATTAGCCCTTGTTATTTTTATCGGTAAATTCATTAAAAATAAAATTTTATTAATGGCAATCAACACCGCTGTGTTTGGGGTGACGATGTGCTTTGTTGCTTACGAATTAAAAATAATTGGCGTCCTTGGTAGTGCAAACCTTGCCTTTGGACTCGCTTGGTTTTACATGGCATTGGGAGAAATGGCAGTTATGGCCATTGGGATGTTAGTTATCCACCTTCTTAATAAGCGTGTTAATTTAACCACTGCCATCGAAGAACAAAAGTAAAATCAACCTGTTAGAAGCAAACAACTTGGAAGGAGAATGCGAGCGATTATTTACCGTCGCAATCATTTTTCTGAAAGTTGAAAGCTTCTGGTTGATGGAACTGGAAGAACAAAAGTAAAATCAACCTGTTAGAAGCCTATCAGAGTTTTCCTCTCTGATAGGCTTTTTTTGTTGTGAAAAGACAAGTGTTTTTAATTGATTTTTGACCTTTATTGACCTACAATGGGTGTATACAAAGGAAGAGGTGATGATGTTGGAACCGAATAAAATGACAAATCAACTTCAAATGGATATAGGTGAAGCTCAGCAAATTGCAGTCACACGTAAGCATCAAACGATTACAATTTGGCATTTATGGCTGGTCTTTATCACATCAAATGACCTTGTGAAGCGTATTTACTCAGAGCTAAACGTCGATTTTAACAAATTAGAGCAGTACTTAAACGAGAAATTAGACCAACAACCCGTTGTAACAGGTAGTAGCGTCAGCTATGGCCAGCAATTAGCTGGTGATTTATATGAATTGATTGCTGATGCCGATCAACAACGACTAAAAATGGAAGATAGCTTTATCGCAACCGAGCATTTCTTACTCGCCTTGCAAACACAAAAAAAGAATGCACTTACGCAATACCTACAATTAAATACGGCTGAATTAGAAACTGTAATTGCAACCGTCAGAGGAGGAAAACACGTGACAGATCAAAACGCAGAACAAACCTATGAAGCGGTAAGTAAATATGGGATTGATTTAGTTGAAGCTGTGCGCGAAGGGAAAATTGAACCCGTGATTGGCCGTGATACTGAAATAAGAAATGTAATTCGCATTTTAAGTCGAAAAAACAAAAAAATAACCCAGTATTAATCGGTGAACCTGGTGTGGGTAAAACAGCAATCGTTGAAGGCTTAGCTGCCAGAATCGTCCGCAAAGATGTTCCTGAAAACCTAAAAGATAAAACGATTTTTTCATTGGATATTGGCTCTTTAATTGCCGGAGCAAAATACCGCGGTGAATTTGAGGAACGGTTAAAAGCTGTCTTAGCTGAGGTCCAAAAAAGTGAAGGGAAGATTTTACTGTTCATTGATGAAATCCATACCATCGTCGGAGCAGGTAAAACCGATGGCGCAATGGATGCAGGCAACATGCTAAAACCGATGTTGGCTCGTGGTGAATTACACTGTATCGGGGCAACAACCTTAGACGAATACCGCCAGTACATTGAAAAAGACGCGGCACTCGAACGCCGTTTCCAAAAAGTATTAGTGCCTGAACCATCAGTCGAAGATACTATTTCGATTTTACGAGGTTTAAAAGAACGGTTTGAAATTCATCATGGTGTTAATATTCATGATAATGCCCTCGTATCGGCAGCAAGTTTAGCAGACCGCTACATCACCGATCGTTTTTTACCAGATAAAGCCATCGACTTAGTCGATGAAGCCTGTGCAACGATTCGTGTTGAAATCGATTCAATGCCGAATGAACTCGACGAAATAACCCGTCGTGTGATGCAATTAGAAATCGAAGAAGCGGCCTTAGAACAAGAAAAAGATGAGGTCAGTGCGTCCCGTCTTGTCACCTTACGTGAAGAATTAAGTGAATTGAAAGAAAACAAACAACAAATGGAAGCAAAATGGAAAGCAGAGAAAGATGAAATTGCGACCGTTCGTGATATGCGTAGCCATATTGATGAATTACGTCATCAACTCGAAGAAGCTGAAACAAACTATGATTTGAGTAAGGCAGCTGAATTACGTCACGGGCAAATTCCAGCAGCAGAAGCCGAATTAGCAGAGCTTGAAACAGCTGCGAGCAACAAAACGGGTGACGATCGTCTTGTACAAGAAGCGGTCACGCAAGAAGAAATTGCGGACGTTGTTTCACGCTGGACGGGTGTACCAGTGACACGGCTAGTCGAAGGCGAACGAACTAAATTACTCCATCTTGATGACGCCCTTCATGAACGAGTGATTGGCCAAGATGAGGCAGTTGAATTAGTATCAGATGCCGTTTTACGGGCACGTGCAGGCATTAAAAATCCACGTCGACCAATTGGGTCATTCATTTTCTTAGGACCAACTGGTGTAGGTAAAACAGAACTAGCGAAAGCGTTAGCCGATCAGTTGTTTGACAGTGAAGACCACATGGTTCGGATTGATATGAGCGAATACATGGAAAAATACTCAGTGTCACGTTTAGTCGGTGCGCCTCCAGGTTACGTGGGTTACGAAGAAGGCGGTCAATTAACAGAAGCGGTACGCCGAAACCCATACACGATTGTTTTATTGGATGAAATTGAAAAAGCACATCCCGATGTATTCAATATCTTATTACAAGTGTTGGATGATGGGCGTATTACGGATTCACAAGGACGGATGGTTGATTTTAAAAACACCGTCATTATTATGACTTCAAATATTGGCTCACAATACTTACTAGAAGGTACAAAAGACCAAGCGATTACACCAGAAGCAGAAACAAGCGTGATGAATGCCTTACGCGGTCATTTTAAACCAGAATTCTTAAACCGCGTGGATGATATTGTCTTGTTTAAACCGTTATCACTTGATAATATTTCAGGGATTGTCTTAAAATTAGCTCAGAACCTCGAACACCGTTTGCAAGAACAACAAATCACATTGCAAATTACAGCTGAAGCAGCCCGCTTAATCGGAGAAGAAGCTTATGATCCAGCCTATGGTGCAAGACCACTAAACAGATATATGATTCGTCATATTGAAACACCGTTGGCTCGTAAAATTATCGCGGGTGACATTAGCGAAGGCGATACTGCCATCGTAACAGTAGAAGATGGGCAATTAAGCATCACGAAAGCAATTGACTAAGAGGAGCTGAGCGTATGAAACTAGTATTAATCCGTCATGGCCAAAGCGAGTGGAATAAACGTAATCTGTTTACGGGTTGGCACGATGTCGAGCTATCAGAGCAAGGGGTAGCAGAGGCGAAGCAGGCAGGTACTTTAATTAAGGAGGCCAATATCACCTTTGATCATGCGTTTACGTCGGTCTTAAAAAGAGCGGTGCATACGTTAAACGATGTCCTCGCTGAAAGCAATCAAGACTGGTTGCCAGTGACTAAAAGTTGGCGTCTTAATGAACGGCATTACGGTGCATTACAAGGCCTTAATAAAGAAGAAACGGCCGTTAAATACGGTGCAGATAAAGTCTTGCAATGGCGCCGAAGCTACGATGTATTACCACCTTTAATGCTGCAAACAGATCCGAATCATCCAAGCCAAGACCGTCGTTATCAAGCAATTGACCAACGGATGCTTCCAAGTGGTGAAAATTTAAAAGTAACACTCGAACGAGTATTGCCATATTGGACGGATGCGATTGCTCCCGCCTTATTACAAGGTGAAAACGTGATTGTTGCAGCACATGGCAATAGTTTACGTGCGCTCATCAAATACTTAGAAAACATCTCGGATGATGACATTATGGCAGTTGAATTACCGACAGGAACACCACTCGTATATGAGTTGGCAGCTGATTTGACTGTCACAAATAAATATTATTTGACATAAAAAAAGCGGAAATCGTCTTTACGATTTCCGCTTTTTGTTTATTAGTTAGATAATTCTTCGTGGCTTTTTAACATTAATGGTAAGAACCAAACTGCTAACGTAACAATTGTTCCCATTAAGAGCGTTGCTCCCATATTAAAGGTAGCACTTGCCATTGAACTAACAACATAGTTAGTCATTGCACTTAGGATGAAAATCCATAATGCTGATACAACATAACGCATACTGACACCTCCAACTTTCATTTCTTGTGTTTCTTCTAGTTTATCATAGATGAGCAATAATAAAAGATGAATCAATAAAATAATGACAGTTGTGACAAAATAACACAGGTGATAACGTCTATTAATGACGTTATGAGCATCGAAGGTTGCAAAAAAAAGGAATAATGTTTTAAAATTAGTACCAGGTCATAACGAAGAAACGAAGGAGTGTTTATAATGAACGCAGGTATTCTAGGAGTAGGGAGCTATATTCCCGATAATAGTGTCACTAATTTTGATTTAGAAAAAGTAATGGATACCAATGATGAATGGATTCGCACACGGACAGGTATCGAAGCACGATGCATCGCACCTGACGATATAGATACAGTTGATATGGCAATTGCAGCAGCTAAAGAAGCGATTGCTGACTCAGGCTTACAACCGGAAGATATTGATTTTATTATTACAGCGACAGTGACGCAAACACAACGCCACCCGTCAATTTCAAACTATGTGCAACATGCCATTGGTAAGAAAAAAATTCCCGGCATGGATTTAGAAGCGGCTTGTTCAGGATTTATGTTCGGTGTCGTAACAGCGAAACATTTTATCGAAGCAGGGACATATAAAAATGTGCTTGTGATTGGTGCAGATAAATTATCAAAAGCAACCAACTGGGAAGATCGTTCAACTGCTGTTCTTTTTGGTGATGGTGCTGGAGCAGCTGTTCTTGGTCCAGTTAGCGACGATAAAGGTATTTTAAGTTTTGAATTAGGTTCTGATGGTGCCGGTGCGGGCTTCTTATTTGAAGATGACCGTCATTTCATTAGTATGAACGGTAGTGAAGTTTTTAAATTTGCTGTCCGCCAAATGGGAAAATCAGCTGAAGCCGTCCTTGAAAAAGCAGGGATTGCTAAAGAAGAACTGGATTTATTAATTCCACATCAAGCAAACATTCGTATTATGAATGCTGCACGAGAACGTCTAAACTTGCCAGACGAAAAAATGGTGAAAACAATTCACAAATACGGTAACACCTCATCAGCCTCCATTCCAGTCGCTTTATGTGATGCAGTGAAAGCAGGCCGCGTTCATGATGGCGATAACATTGTCCTCGTTGGTTTTGGTGGTGGTTTAACTTGGGGTGCTGTTCTCCTTCGTTGGGGGAAATAGGTGTAATCACCGCAAAAAAATTCACAAATGAAGAAAATACGATATAATAGTATCAAGACAATTAATATAGGCACTTATTTAATTTATTATTTAAAAGGTTATCAGTTAGATGACTTTAAAAGGAGAGAAAGATACGATGACCAAACGAGTAGTAATTACTGGTGTAGGCTCGATTACACCGCTAGGAAATACAGCCGAAGAATCATGGCAAAACGCGTTAGCAGGTAAGAATGGTGTGGCTCTTTTAACACGAATGGACACAACTGACTACGCGGTTAAATTGGGCGCAGAAGTGAAAGACTTTGATGCCTCAGAATTTATCGACCGTAAAGCAGCACGCCACATGGATCGCTTCACACAGTTTGCTGTCGCAGCAGCTAAGATGGCGGTTGCGGATGCAAACGTTACAATCGATGAAACAAACGCTGAAGATATCGGTGTTTGGATTGGTTCAGGGATTGGTGGTATGGAAACATACGAAAAAGAATTTGAAAAATTGATTAAACGTGGACCGAGTCGCGTAAGTCCTTTCTTCGTACCAATGATGATTCCTGATATGGCAACTGGTCAAGTATCGATTCAATTAGGTGCTAAAGGTGTTAACTCAACAACTGTTACAGCATGTGCAACGGGTACCAATTCAATTGGTGATGCCTTCCGTGTTGTACAACGTGGTGATGCAGTCGCAATGATTACTGGTGGTGCAGAAGCGCCAATCACTAAAATGTCGATGGCTGGTTTCACATCGAATAAAGCTTTGTCATTAAATCCTGACATCGATTCGGCTTGTCGTCCGTTTGATAAAAACCGTGACGGTTTTGTTATTGGTGAAGGTGCGGGGATTTTATACATCGAAGAGTTAGAACATGCGAAAGCGCGTGGGGCTAACATTTATGCTGAAATCGTTGGCTATGGTTCAACTGGTGATGCTTATCACATGACAGCACCTGCACCTGATGGCGAAGGCGCTGCGCGAGCAATGAAAAAAAGCGTTGGTAGATGCTGACTTGCAACCAGAAGCGGTTGATTATATTAACGCTCACGGTACAAGTACGCCGTATAACGATGAATATGAAACAATGGCGATTAAATCAGTCTTTGGTGATGCTGCTAAATCATTAGCAATTTCATCGACCAAATCGATGACGGGCCATACATTGGGTGCCTCTGGTGGGATTGAAGCAGTCTTTGCTGTTCAAACTATCCGTGATAATCAAATTGCACCAACTATCCATCTTGAAGAAGTGGATGAAAAATGTGATCTTGATTATGTTCCGAACGTGAAACGTGAAGCGGAAGTTAAGACGGTCTTATCAAACTCATTCGGTTTTGGTGGACACAATGCCTGCCTAATCTTCAAACAGTTTGAGGATTAAAAGTGAAATCAACCTGTTAGAAGATAGAACAGCATGTCTAGCTAATCTTATCAGCTCGTAAACAAAGTCACTGTAATAGAATTCGAAATAAAATGAAGTCTATTTGGACTTTGTCTACAACCTGAAGCATATTCATCATGAATATGCTTTTTGTATAGTATTTAATTTGACTTTGATAATGATTATCAATTAAAATGAAATAAGTATGTATCAACTCGAAATAGAAAAGAGGATAACGATGGAACAATCAAATAAGTTAACGATTCGTGATCTTGTCACAATCGGAATTTTTACAGGTATTATCTATATTTTAATGGGGGTTGTCGGGTTCGGTTTAACACTCGTAACGCCAATTCGTGTGTATGTTGAAACAGCAACGATGTCGCTGCTTACGATGCTACCCTTTTTAGTGTTATGTCGACGTGTCGCTAAACCAGGTGTCGTACTCGTGTTTAACCTTGTCTTAAGTGTCTTTTTAATCTTTATGGGCATGTGGTATATGGTGCCGTTTATCATTGTTTCAGCTTTGATAAGTGAAGTTATCATGAAAGTAACGAATGGCTATACAAATAATAAAATCATCGTATTCTCACAAGCCTTGCATTATGTGGCTGTTAATATTTCGATGATGATTCCTTTTACATTCTTTAGAGCGAAATATGTGTCTGAACTCCGATCGACTAAACCCTATGCCAATGAAATGGTTGATTTATACCTCAGTTTTAACGGTCAATTATTAGTAGGAGCCATTACAGTAGCATTTACACTGATCGCCGCTTTTATTAGTATTAAAATGGTGAATAAACACTTCAAATCAGTCAGTCGAAACTAAGGGGCGAGATAACATTGCTTAAAATTCATCCACTTACTCGTATCATCATGTTAGCCATGGCAATTATTATGTCATTTGTTGCAAATGAGCTCTTACCAATAATCATATTCAGCGTGTTTTTATTGTTGTATTTGTTAATACAAGGATTTGGCAAAACCGTTGTTTATTTGGCTGTTATTTTTGGCTTGCTCTATTGTATTAATGCGTGGGGTGAAAAAAGTGATCTGCCTGAGAGTATCTCTGTCTTTTTGATTTTTCCATACTTTGCATTACGGTTGATGCCGATTTACATGGCGGCATTACCGTTATTAAAACAAACGTCTCCAGCCGATTTATTACAATTATTTGAACGCATCCGTTTTTCACGACGCGTCAGCTTGCCAGTTGTCGTCTGCTTACGTTATACGCCCACGTTGCTCAATGAATTTACAACGATTCGTCAGTATGTTAAGCAACGGTTGGTCGGTCGTCCTTTTTGGACGAAATGGGAGTATTTAATGGTGCCGTTTTTATTTCGAAGCATCAAAATCAGCGAGGAATTAGCGATATCAGCCACCTTAAGAGGAATTGAACTCACAAATAAACGAACGAATGCTACAGCGTTAACCTTCCGTTGGTATGACTATCTGTTTTCTATCGGAGCGGTTATTATTGGTGTTTCACTGGAAGTAGGTTTGTAGATGATTGAACTTAAAAACGTGTCATATACATATAAGGATAGTACGATTCCAAGCATAAAAAACATGACGTTAATGATTCCAACAGGTCAAGTTGTTGTTATAACAGGTAAAAGTGGGTCAGGGAAAACAACCTTCACACGCTTGCTGAATAGTTTAATACCTCATTATTATGAGGGGCAGTTTCAAGGTGATGTACTGATTGATCAGCACAATACAAAAGAACAACCATTATGGAAACTACCGCATAGTGTAGGTTCTGTTTTGCAAGATCCACGCAGTCAATTCTTTGGCCTTCATGTCAAAGATGAGGTTGTCTTTGGCGCTGAGAACCATGCCTTACCTGCGACAGAAATTAATGAACGTCTCATTAAAGTCAGTGAAGAAGTTCAAATCAGACACTTGCTGTCAAAGAGCCTCTATGAATTGTCGAGTGGTGAAAAGCAACGCGTGGCCTTAGCCTCTGTTAGAATGATGGCACCTAACGTTTATTTATTCGATGAACCCTCATCAAATTTAGATGAAGAAATGGCAGGGTATTTAAAACGTTTTATTGCTAAACTAAAAAAACAAGGCGCGACGGTGATTGTCAGTGAGCATCGGCTACATTACTTGCTAGATGTGATTGATCGTCTGATAGTGCTCGAAGCGGGTGGAATTGTCGCTGATATATTGCAGGCAGAGGTTGAAGAGTATTTGAAAACAACCGGTGAAGCCCGTGGATTACGTGTGTTTACACCACTCGTTGTCAATGCAGCAGCTCCTGAACGACTCGAAGAAACGCCGATTGTGGCAGTGAACAAGGTGAATTATCGTCTAAAAAAAGCAGCATTCATCTTGAATGTTAATGACTTAGTGGCTTATCCCGGTGAAGTAATTGCGATTGTTGGTAATAATGGTGCGGGGAAAACAACCTTAGCCCGTGCGTTAGCAGGGTTTATCAAACCTCAAAAAGGTAGTATTGTCATCAATGGTAAAAAAATGAGCTCACGCCAACGCTTAGCTAATAGTTGGTTCGTAGCGCAAGATACGGATTATCAATTGTTTGCCGAAACAGTCATGGCTGAATTGCTTCTGGGCAATGAAAAGCAACCTCAAATCATGAAAGAGGCAGAATGCTTGTTAGAACAAATGGGACTTGCGCACTTAAAAGAACGACATCCAATGACATTATCTGGTGGAGAAAAACAACGGCTAGCATTGGCAATCGGTCTGATACGTAAACGAGCTTGTCTTATTTTAGATGAGCCTACAAGTGGATTAGACGGCTATCACATGGCAAAAGTTGCCACACAGTTACGGTCAGATTTATTCAAGCAGAGATGTGTTTTTGTCGTCACTCATGATGAGGCTTTTATTGCCTCTTGCTGTACGCGTGTTATACGCATCGAGGCAGGGAAAATCATCAGTGATAAGAGAACAGAAGTTAACCAAAATATAAAAAAATACATGTAATTTTACGAAAAACGGGTATTGTTCTATATCACCTTTAAGGAGGAATTGATATGGAGCAGACAACAAAACAAGCCATTACCATTCTTTTATGTAGTTGTGCAGGGTGTGTTTTAGGACTTTTACTGTATTATGTACGCTCACAACCGTTTAATTTACTTATAGTCGTGACGAGTCTCTTTATATTAGCTGTTATTTTTGTAATTGGTAATTATGTTATCAAGTTAAAAAAATATCAGTATCGTTAAAAATGATTTAGTAAGAGCCTCACTCTAGCGGGAGAGTGGGGCTCTTGTTTTATAATCAGTAAATCCTCTTTTTTTAGGGGAATAAGTTATGCTACAAGTAGAAAGCGAGGGATTCAAATGACAATCTATGATTATCAGGTAACACAGATGAACGGTGAGGAAGTTTCGCTTGAAACATATAAAGGCAAAGTTGTTTTGATTGTTAATACAGCGAGTAAATGTGGCTTAGTTAATCAACTCACAACGCTTGAATCGTTATCACAAAGATATAAAGAAGAAGGATTAGTTGTATTAGGTTTTCCTTGTGGTCAATTTTTAGGACAAGAGCTCAAAGACAATGAGGCGATTAATGATTTTTGCCAGCTTAATTATGGTGTAACGTTTACGATGCATCAAAAAATTAAAGTTAATGGTAAAGATGCTGATCCATTATATCAGTATTTAGTGGCAGAAACAGGCGGTAAAAAAATCCCGTGGAATTTCACTAAATTTCTAATTAACCGCAAAGGCGATGTCGTTGAACGTTACGATGGAAGGGTTAAACCAGAAACCTTTGAAGATGAGATTATTGCACAATTAAACAGTTAAAGTCAAAAAGAGGCTGCTAAATCATTTGATTTAGCAGCCTTTTTCCTAGCGACGACCAAGTCCCATTGCTTTTTCCATTTTAGCTAAGGTTTTGCTCGCAATTTTATTTGCTTTGGCAGCACCGGCATCTAAAATGTCATCGAGTTCGCTTGAATTAAGCAATTGTTCATAGCGTTCTTGAACAGGTGCAAGTTCATTAACAACAATTTCAGCTAAATCGGTTTTAAAAGCACCGTAGCCTTTGCCGTCGTATTTAGCGACAATATCCGCGATTTTTTCGCCAGTAATTGCAGCGTAAATAGTTAAGAGGTTAGCGACGCCAGGTTTATTTTCTTTGTCATAAGAGATGATACCTGATGAGTCTGTCATCGCACTCTTAATTTTTTTTTGTAATTTGGGCAGGTGTATCGGTTAAGAAAATCGTAGCTTTTTTATTTTCATCCGATTTACTCATTTTACGAGTTGGTTCTTGTAAGGACATGATGCGTGCACCCTGTTTCGGCGTTGAAATTTCTGGTACAGTTAAGACATTTTTATATTGTTTATTAAAACGTTCAGCTAAATCACGTGTTAATTCAATGTGTTGTTTTTGATCATCACCGACAGGTACAACGTTTGTGTTATAGAGTAAAATATCGGCAACCATTAATGGTGGATAAGTTAAGAGGGCGGCATTGACACGTGCTTTCCCATCTGATTTATCTTTATACTGTGTCATTCGTTCTAGCTCACCGACACTAACAATACATTGTAACATCCATGCTGCTTGTGCATGGGCTGGAACCTCGGATTGGATGAATAGGATTGATTTATCTGGATCAATGCCGACGGCCAAATAAATCGCCGCTAACCGGCGAACCCGTTCCTTTAGTAATTTTGGATCTTGTTTAACGGTAATCGCATGTTGATCAACGACACAATAGATGCAGTCGTTTTCTGCTTGAAAGGCCGCAAATTGTTTAAAAGCGCCTAAGTAATTGCCTAAAGTTGGTGCGTCACCACTTGGTTGCACTCCTGAAAAGATAACTGTCATAAGAATAACCTCCGAATTTTAGTGAAATAGACAAAATAAAAAAACACATCTATCTCCTATTAAATAAAAGGGACGAAAATGTGTTGTATCCGCGGTACCACCCTAAGTGTCATCAAAAAGATAACCACTCGTGCCAGTGAAGGCATCAAATATCGCTGATTAGACGCCTTAAACTACTAATTTCATCTAAGGTGCTCAAAAGTCCATTCAACATAATGATTTGCCTGTTTTCAGCGCCACAGACTCTCTTTAAAGTAATGTTTATGTTTACTCCTCTTTATCATCGCATAAAATATTTAATTTCTTTCTAAATATATAACGTCAAAAACATTCTGTCAACTAACTCCCTTTGAAAAAACAATAAATTCTCATTAAATTCTTAGTTAAGAGCCTGTTTTTTTCATCTGTTTATATTTTTAAGTCTTTATAATAAAACTATAGAGAAATAAATCGATAATAAAGGAGTGGATGGAAAATGGTTACATTATACACATCCCCAAGCTGCACATCATGCCGAAAAGCAAAACATTGGTTAGAAGAACATCATATTGCTTATTCTGAACGCAATTACTTTAATGAGAACATGTCATTAGATGAAATAAAACGAATCTTAAGTCTAACAGAGAACGGTACCGATGAAATTATTTCGACCCGCTCAAAAACTTTCCATAAATTAAATTTAGATTTAGAAAGCTTATCACTACATGAGTTATGTGAATTAATTCAAGCCCATCCAGGTTTGTTACGTCGTCCAATTATCATTGACGAAAAACGTATCCAAGTTGGATACAATGAAGATGAGATTCGTCGCTTTTTACCGCGCGGTGTTCGTACGTTTAAATTACGTGAGGCACAACGTTTAGCAAACGCATTACAAGCGTAACGAAACAAAGATTGAAGCAAACAAAGGAATGAACAGACACCGTGTATGATTACAGTGAAAAGTAATCACACACGGTGTTTTTAAACGTTATGAAACAAATACTTTTCTTTATATGTTAGAATAGGTTAAAATGAAAGATATAAACAGATAGAGGCTATCAAAATAAGCGATAGTGAGAGTAAAGAATACTTCTCGGTTGAGAAGGGAGAGTATAACGATGGAAATTGAACGCATTAATGAAAACACAGTGAAATTTTATATTTCATATGGTGATTTAGAAGAACGCGGCTTTAATCACGAAGATATTTGGTATAACCGTGATAAGAGTGAAGAACTATTTTGGAATATGATGGAAGAATTAGATTATGAAGATCAATTCAATCCAGATGGTCCCTTGTGGATTCAAGTACAGGCGCTGAAAAAAGGACTTGAGGTTGTAGTGACAAAGGCTAATTTAACCAAAGAAGGCATTAATATTGAATTGCCTCTAAACCAAAACGCTAAAGAAGAAGAAGATAAGGCATTAGACGATGTTGAAAAACAAATCGAAGCTATTTTAGATACTCAGACCGACAATGATAATGATGAAAAAGTAGAGTTGGATAGTTTGAATTTCGTGTTAAAAATTAAAGAACTTGAAGACTTAATTTCGTTAGCACATCAGCCAAAAGTGGAGGAGTTAACAGCTAATTTGTATTATTTTGAAGGAAGCTACTTTGCTGAGGTAGAATTCAATTCGAATAAAAATGACATTGATACAATTGATAATATTTTAAGCTTATTGTTAGAGTATGGTGATGAGTCAGAACGTTCACCTTATGTAATGAAAGAATATGGTAAAACAATTGCATCAGAAAAGGCTTTTTCAGTAATAAAAGCGAATTTCAGTAAATAATCATCCTAAAAAAATAGCAGTCTTTCTTTGGCTTTGCCAAAGAAAGACTGCTATTTTTAGGATGAAAGAGGAGTTATGTTGAATAAGGATTGGAGGGATATTATGCAACTAGCTCATAACCAAGCGTCACGACTGATACAAATCGATCAAGCAAAAGAGTCGGAAACTTATTATTGCCCGAGCTGTGGC
>NZ_AODH01000032.1 GCF_000525915.1 Brochothrix campestris FSL F6-1037
CTGTCTTTTAATACGCGAGGAGCCTCAATAATAAACGTGCAGCGTCATGACGTTTGTGAAGGCGACTCTAGCGGGAAAAGTGGCAGCTGAATACCCCACAGCGGAGCGCGGAGGATGAAGCGTCACCCGCAGAAAGCGTCCTTCACATTAGGAATGACTACAAAAAAAAGCAGCTACCAAAAAAGTAGCTGCAAAAATGACTTGTTTTACTAACTTTTGAATAACAACACTATTTGACATAGAGCCAAAAGACGTTGCTCTTTAGCAACGTCTTTTTTGTCTGAAGATAAACGCTGTTCTAGGTCGTTATGCCTTGTTTGCTCTGCATCCCTACTATCACAACGTTTCTATTTTCACCGTTAATGTTGGCGTAAACCAAATGATTCCCACGGTTGTAAACGCTCCAACAAGTATCGTTCATCCGCAATGATTTTACCAACGATGTTGGTGCTGCCAGCATTTGCCATCGTTTGCAAAGCAACATTCAGTTCTCCTTTATAACGAGCGTCAAGGTTATTATCAATCGTTACATCGCCTTTTGTGATTTCACCCGTGTGATGTGGCTCAAAAGACTCTGCTTTATATTTCACCCGCGATTGCGTACTTCGCACCATATAGGCAGACACATCGCCACGGTTAAAATGCGGTTCATTGAACATGATTGTATTTTCAATTGCATTATTAGCGCTCTCTGCTACAACATCGAATTCTAATTTATAGCGATTCAGTTCTCCTAACGCCTTCAGTTCAGCTTCTGAGGCATACATATTCCCGATAATTAAATCGTCAATCAAACCTGTGTGCCATAAGTCTTTCGCCTGTACTACAATCGATTTGCCACGGTGTTCCTCGAGCGTTGGCAACCCTTTACCTGCCGCGTCCCACGGACCAAAGGCTGCATCCTGTGATGAAATCATCGCCGCCGTATGAATACCGTTGTCTTTAAACATTTTCGAAGTTGCGATAAAATGTTCACGTGATAACCCCGTATACAGACGTGGATAGAAGTTATGGCAGCCGATAATATTCTCGCGGTTTGCTTGATACGATAAAATTGTTTCAAGGTATTTGGTTCCGTTGCTAATGTTTAATTCAATTTTCAAATCGGCTGGATCAAGTGACATAAAGGCTTCTTCATGGCCACTGAATCCCATATCTAAACGAATGCCTGCTAAATGGTATTCTGCTTTCAATTTAGCGATTCCAGTATAGTCTATACCAAGATCTTTAAAGACATCTGGCGCAACATCGGCAATAACATCAATGCCTAAATCCGACGCGAATTTATTAACATCCTTCATTTTTTGACGTTCACTCTCACTATCTAATGAAATTAAACACGTGAAAATTCGACTGAAACCATATTTATGTGCTAAGGCGATATAAGCTGTTAATTCTGCTGTTTCACCATGTTGGGGATAAACTGAAAATCCTAATTGTCTCATTATAATGACCTCACTTTGTTTTTTTAGAATAAAAGCCATATACGAAGATCGCATATGGCTTTGTGATTGTTATTTGTTCTCTGCGTCTTCAACACGTGATGACATTGCCACGAATGGAATGTAAATCAAGGTTGCGACTAAGATGATGATGACACTTAAGACTGCACCTGTCCAAGACTGCGTTGTTAAGAACCCATTAATAATTGGCGGTGTTACCCAAGGTGTTGCAATCGTTGCTGCTGGTACAAAGCTTAATTTCGTTGCGAAATAAGCGATTGTTACAGATACCATTGGTGTAATAATAAACGGAATGAATAAAACAGGGTTTAAGATGATTGGTAAACCGAACATCAGTGGCTCATTAATGTTGAATAAGCCTGGTGCTGTTGCGATACCACCGACTGTTTTATACTGTTTATTACGTCGTCCTACGATAAAGATAGCAATGATTAAAGCGATTGTTGTTCCTGAACCACCCATGTTAACAAAGGCATCTAAGAACGGTTTGTTAATAATATACGGTGCTGCATGACCAGCTTCAAGCGCAGCTGCATTTTCGGCAATCGCTGGTAAGTTGATTGTTTGTAAAAATGGATCGATGATGTTTGCCCCATGAATACCGAATGTCCATAAGAACACAGGTACAAATGCTAAAATTAAACCGGCAACCCATGTGTTTGTAAGACCCATAAATGGTTGTTGAATTGAGTTGTAGAATGATGTAACAACATCAGGCATGTTGAATGATGTTGAGATGATTGTCCGAACAAGTGCAAAAGCACCAATTGTAATAATTGCTGGTAAAAGCGCAGCGAATGATTTAGCTACTGCTGGTGGTACACTATCAGGCATCTTAATCATTAATTTTTTGCTGCCAGATAAACGTGAAAATAATTCAGATGATAAAAGAGCAATAATCAAAGAGATAAAGATACCGGCGGTTCCGGTGGTCATACCCGTTAAGCCACCTTCACCAAAAGTACCGAAGGTCAGGTACGCAGATAAACTAATCACACCTGCTGATAAACCATCTTTGCCATATCCTTTGGCTAAGTGATAGGCAACAGTAAAGGCAATTAAGAGCGACATAATTCCGAAGGTAGCGTTCCACATATTGCCGCCCCACTGTGTCCAAATATCATGCGGCCAAATTTTATCCATTAATTTTTGGTAAGCATTAATCGGTAAGTTGTTAATTAAAACAGCGAACGAGCCTAAGATCGTTAATGGCATCAATGTTACAAAACCATCACGAACGGCGATTAAATGACGTTGTGTCCCAATTTTAGCTGCGATTGGCACAAACTTTTCTTCTAAAAACTTAAACATTTTCCCACTTCCTTTTCTGAGTGTATCTATGTAGGAGCTGCTTTACGCAACTCTCGGACTGAAGTAAAACGCTGTTTAATTCAGCCTAATGGTTTCTTATCGTTTTATTATTTTTTCGAAAAAGTTTCATACATCTCAATCATTTCAACAGCGAGGTCTTTCACCGTAATCGCGTTCATCAAATGATCTTGTGAGTGAATCAACAGTAACGATACTTCCACTTTTTCACCCTTAGCTTCTTGTGTTAATAAACCTGTTTGTGAGTGATGTGCTTCCACGAGGTTTTTGTTCGCCAATTCGATTTTCTCACGTGCTTCATCGAATTTGCCTTCTTTAGCGAGTTGAATCGCTTCCATACAGTCACTCTTAACATTACCACTGTTCATAATTAACCCCATAATTGCTTGTAATAATTCTTCGTTCATCTGCTTATCGCTCCCTAGAAATGTATTTTATGCAATCTCTTATTCAGCCATCAATTCGACGGCACGATTTAAAACGTTGGCACCGTTCATCATGCCGTAATCTGCCATATTGATAACTTCGACAGGAATGTTTTTTCCAGCAAGTTTACCTTCCATTTGCCCTTTAAGGTAGCGTACTTGTGGACCTAATAATAAAACATCGATGTTTTTAGTTTCTAAGACTTGATCAACTTCACTCGCTGAAATAGCAAAGATATCTGATTCTAAGCCTTGCTCTTTTGAAGCCGCTTCCATTTTTGTAACTAATAAGCTTGTACTCATACCTGCTGAACATACTAACATGATTGTTTTCATATTTTCCTGCCTCCTATGGCTCGTTTTTATCTCTAAAGTTAGAATAACACACAATGGTCTATACCACAATAGCGAAAACGATTACATTCCTTTTAAATCGGTATTTGTATTCGTTTTCACGAATTGGTATAGTTGTCAATACAGCGCTTTCATTGCTTTATGATACCATTGGAACATTTTGAAAGCAATGGCTTTTGCGTTAACTTATCTGACATTTCACGCTATTTAATTAAAAATGTTCGTAAAATAACGCATCAATTGCGGGTAACGCACTTTGCCACGCTATACGTTCTGTTTCCGCTAGTGGTGATAAGACAAATCGCCCTATTTTCGATAGCGAAACATGCCCTAACATCAAAGCTGAAAAGGTCGTTATATTCAAATGTAAACAGCGATTACCAACTTCTGATTCCGTAATGACAGTAACCTGGCCATCAACTTCAATCCGATACACACCCTCATTCCAAGGTGCAAACTTGTCTGCTATTTTCAAACAGAGTGGCGTTGGTGGCTGCCAGTTATACTGTTCTAAAAACGGCACAACATCGACCACACGCACCATCTCATGCTGAACCAACTCTTTTTTAAATTGTGGGTTATTAAAATCAGCACCAATGCCGTCACTGACAATCGCTGAGCCTTTAATCTCGGTTACACTCGCACTATGCGAGCTAATAAAACGCCATAATGCGTGTTCACTTTGTGGTGATGAACCATAAAAATCAAGCACCTTAAAAGTTAATCCATCTAACAGATAGCGTACGTAAGCAGTTACAACACCGCTTTCATACACAACACCGAAGAAACTACCGCCTTCTCGACGTGCTAACCGTTGCCACCATGCACCATCGCGTTGCATCATCCCGGTCCGTTTCAATGCTTCAGCATTATGATAAGCCTTGACATCAGCAAAAACAGACTCATTGCAATCAGCAAAACTAAAGCGTTTCACATCATCTGCCTGTTTACCAAAAGCGGGAAATAGTGCTTGCGGAATCGTGTAATCAACGCGATCGACAAACAACTCCCACCCAAAATAACGGTAAAACGAAACAGAATACGGGGCTAATACCGAAACAGTTTCACCGTTCAACCGCATTTTACGCAGCAATTCTTGCATCAGTTGCTTCATAATGCCACGATTCCGGTATTCAGGATAGGTTGAGACAAAACCTACCCCACCCATTTTATAAGAGACTTGATTAATCGTCATATTTAAGGGCAATGACATGATTAAACCAGCCAAAACATCTTCTTCATAGGCACCTAACGTAATACTGTTAGCGAGCCAATAACTAAAGTCGTCTCGACGTTCACCGTGATAGGGTGTGAAACAATAATCACGCAGTGCATGTGCCTTTTCAAAATCCGTTGCTGGAATAATCTTAATCATTTCATCGCCTCCTTAAGCGTCAAACCCATTGTTTGTTGCTACTTCTTTATACCAGTGACCACTTTTCTTAATCGTGCGTTTGCCATCATTCGCTAAATCAAGCGACACAAAACCATAACGGTTTTTATAAGCGTTTAACCATGACCAGTTATCAATGAACGTCCACATGTGGTAACCTTTTACATTTGACCCTTCTTGAATGGCTTGATGCACAAATTTCAAGTGATCCGTTACAAATTCAATGCGGTAGTCATCGTTTATTTGGCCATTTTCATCAATGAAACGTTCTTCATTTTCAACACCCATACCATTTTCAGAAATGTAACATGGAATATTACCATAATTTTCACGAATATTCGTTAAACAATCGTAAATTCCTTTTTCATAAATTTCCCAACCGCGATACGGGTTCATTTTTTTACCGGGCATATCGTATGTTTCGAAGAAATCTTCTGGCATTGGCACCGTGTAGTTGTGCGCTGTTTCACGCGCTTTAATACGACGTGGCTGATAATAGTTAATTCCTAGCAAGTCAACGGTGTTGTTTTTAATCAGCTCTAAGTCAGCTGCTTCATAAGTTGGCAACATATCAATTGCCTTTAAGTCGGCAACTAGATCAGCTGGGTATTCACCCTTCACTGATGGATCTAAGAACGATCGGTTAAAGAACGCATCTGCAAACTGTGCTGCTTTCACATCAGCCGCGTTGTTTTCATCACGTGGGTAACTTGGTGTTAAGTTTAAGACAATACCAATCGTGCCATCTTGCTTCATTTCACGGTAGGCTGCAATTGCACGAGCGCTTGAAAGCATTTCATGAAAGGCTACTTGAACAGCATCTTTTAAGTTAACGATGGCTGGATAGTGGAATTCATACAGGTAACCACCTTCAACAGGCACAATCGGTTCGTTATGTGTAAACCATTTTTTTACACGATCACCAAACAACTCGAAACAAGTACGTGCGTATTCTTCATAAGCATCAACAGTTGCACGATTGGTCCAACCACCCTCTGCTTGCAGAACAGCAGGCATATCAAAATGATACATATTAATAAACGGCTCAATGTCGTTCGCAATTAATTCGTCAATCAACTCATTATAAAAAGCGACGGCAGCTGGATTAACAGCTCCTCGACCTTCTGGAATTAAACGGCTCCACTGAATCGATGTACGGTAAGAGTTATGACCTGTTGCCTTTAATAATGCCACATCTTCTTTAATACGAATGTACGCCTGTGATGTTTTTTCAGGACCGACTTGATTGAAAAATAGCTCCGGCTGTTTTTTGTACCATAAATCCCAAATGCTATCGCCTTTGCCGTCACCTTCATAACGTCCTTCTGATTGTGGGCCACTTGCTGCCGAACCCCAGTAAAAATCTTGTGGAAATTGATATTTTGTCATAATAATTCCTCCTCTATCGATTGTGAGCATTCTCATATTTCGTCTCTGTAAGCGTTATCTAAACTCATCATACATCATTTCGCTCAGAAACACAGTTAAAAGTTGTCTAGTCCAATTATTTGAGTCTTTCATCCTATTCGGAAGCGACTAACAGCTCGATATCCGAGACTTTCGTCTGACATTTCTGTTCGTCTAAAGGTCTCTATTTGATTTTGAAAACGTTTAACTTTTATTATAATACACCATAATTTATCAAATTGCACGAAAAAGTATAGTCTTTTTAATAAAAGGCTATACTTTTTCGAGCTATTTTTTGAGGCCGTAAAAATAGATGAGTGACACAAAGACGGCACCACCGACCACATTGCCACAATAAACCGGAATGACGTTATTAATGAAGGCTAACCATGATGAGCCACCTTCAAAAATCGCCGCCGGAATAACGAACATATTGGCGACACTATGTTGAAAGCCAATCGCGACAAAGGTCATCACCGGGAACCAAATCGCTAATATTTTACCCGCAGCATCCTTTGCCCCGTATGCTAACCATACCGCGAGACCAACAAACCAATTACAACCGATGCCGGATATAAACGCCTGTAACGCAGTGGCAGAAGTTTTTGCCTCAGCAACGGCTAACGTTTTATGTAAGTACTCAGCACTGCTCGTGAGACCAACAAGATGACCAAAACAATACGCTACAAACATCGCACCGATAAAATTGGCAATCGTGATTACCAACCAATTATGCAGCAACTGTTTCAGCGAGATTTTACGGGCGAATAAGGCCGCACTCACGGCCATCATATTGCCGGTAATTAACTCACCACCAGCTAAAACAATCACGATTAAGCCAATCGGAAACACCGCAGCACCAATCAAATTAGCTAAGCTACCTAACTCAGTCACTGATGCGATGACGCGGATATAGGCGAGATAACCGAGGGAAATCATCGCTCCTCCAACAAAACCAAGAATCATTTTCTGGAGAAAACCCATCGCAATCTTATCTTCTCCTTTTGTGATTGTTACTGCTAATATTTCTGCCTGTGTCATCAAACCAAACCACTCCCTTGCCATTAATGATAGCGTTTTTATTAGTATACCGTTTTATTGTATTACTGTGATAATTTCACGTAAAATGACACCTCTATTTGCTAGAAGTGTCATTCCTTTGTCATATATTTAAGGTAAAACATTGCCTGCTGCTTTGTAAAGAAGGTACCATTCTTCATGTGTCAGCTGAATATCGCTCGCCTCAATCATCTCACTAATACGTGTCGGATTCATACTACCTAATAACACTTGCATCTTAGCTGGATGACGTAAAATCCATGCAATCGCAATGGCCGCTGCAGTTGTTTCATATTTTTTTGCCACTACTTCGAGCGCAGCATTTAATTCAGGGAAATCTTCGTGTCCAATAAACACACCTTCAAAGTAACCGTATTGTAACGGTGACCACGCTTGAATTGTCATATTTTCTAAACGACTGTATTCGATTAAACCTGCTGTCGGTTGTGCTTGTGGCGATAAGTTATTTACATTAAAGCCTTCATCAAGCATACCGGTATGTTTAAGACCAAATTGAAGTTGATTAACAAGCAACGGCTGTTTAACAACCGATTTAAGCAACTCGATTTGAAGTGGGTTTTGATTACTCACACCAAACGAACGTACTTTACCTTGTTTTTCTAACTCATCGAAAGCCGCAGCAATTTCGGTCGGATCCATTAAAGCATCAGGACGATGCAACACAAGCACATCCAAGTAATCTGTGTCGAGTCGTTTTAAAATACCATCGACCGACGATATGATATGCGGTTTTGAAAAGTTAAATCCCGTTGGTGTAATGCCACATTTAGATTGCAGCATAATGTTTTCACGTGAAACACCGAGGTCTTTAAAAGCTTCTGCAAAGACTGTTTCAGACGTGCCCCCACCATAAATATCAGCATGGTCAAAGAAATTGATACCACCTGTAATTGCCGTTTCTAATACTTTGACTGCTTCTTTGTTTGTTAAACTACTCATTCGCATACAGCCTAACGCAATATCTGACGCTGTTAACGTTGATTTACCAAGTGTGATTTGTTTCATCTTCATCCCCCTCAATCGATTGTTTACTTATTTAGTGTACGCTAAAATAAAACAGCAAGATAGTGAAAACGCTTTATTTTATAAAAAAAAAGAAGCGTCACTTGCGCTTTTAGACACAAGTTAACACTTCTGTTACTGCCTTACACTTCCGGTTGATAAAAACCTAAGACAATATCAGCAACCGTCTTAGCTGATACTAAAATAGACGCCTCATCAATATCAAATCGTGGGTTATGATTGTAAATTAACTCGGTTTGACCCGCAGGTTGTGCCCCAATATAAAGAAAGACACCTGGAATTTTTTCAGTGTAAAAAGCAAAATCTTCTGATCCCGATACAACTGGCACTTCAGCTAAGGCTGTGATATAATCTGCCTTTCCTTTTTCGAGATAGCCTACAACTTCATCCATTACAACCGGGTCGTTATAGAGCACTGGATAATCGTCTTTGTAATCGAGTTCACAACTGACATGAAAACTCAATTCCAAGCCTTTGACGAGCGCTTTAATTTCTGCTTGAATACGGTCGCGTACTTCGGGTTTGATGAAACGTACATCACCTTCCAACGTCACACTATCTTTAATAATGTTGAACGTTCCTTCACCCGCAAATGAGCCAATTGTTACGACACCAAGTTCAATTGGATTAACACAACGACTAATCACTGTTTGAATCTGTGTCACAAAGTACGAACCAGCCACAATTGAATCATGACTTAAATGTGGTGAGGAACCATGGCCACCTTTACCCCTTATCTTTAAGTTGAAATAATTGCGCCCAGCCATCGCTTTACCACCACAGTAAGCGACCACACCCGCAGGCATCCCAGGCATCACATGGATGCCATATATTTTATCAACGTCATCCAATAATCCCGACGCTAAAATATCTTTGGCTCCACCAGGCGGCTTTTCTTCCGCATGTTGATGGACGATTTTAATTGTCCCCGGAATTTCATCCTTTAGTTCAATTAAACAGTCTGCTAAGACAAGTAAATAAGCCGTATGGGCATCATGACCACAGGCATGCATCACGCCTTTATTTTTAGAAGCAAATGGCAAACCAGTTTCTTCTTCGATTGGCAGTGCATCGAAATCAGCACGAAGAGCGATTGTCTTGCCTGTGTTTTCTGGATTGATTGTTACAACGACACCATGACCACCGCCCACTTCGCTATCTATTTTGACATCCTTTCCCTCATAAAAGTCACGGATATAGCGTGCGGTTTCTACTTCTTCAAACGATACTTCTGGATATTGATGCAGATGGCGACGAATTTGAATCATTTCTGCTTCTCGTTGTTCTAACATACTCATCAATCTAGCTCTCATCTAAATTCCTCCTTCATAGTCGTTTTATACGACTACACTATATCACATTCACTAGTTAAATAGTTGTAAAAACCTTATCCTTAACTATAAACACAGGATGTTCAATTATGTTATAATTAAAAAGGTTAATTTAGGTTATCTGTCAGCTAAATCTAAGCTGATTTGAGTGAACCTTACTAACGAATCAAACTATATTTAGGAGAATGACTAATGAATAAACGTCTTAAGAAAAAACTGGCTAAACGTCAACAAGAAGCTACGATTTCACAAGTAACTGCAACTAAGCCGGCAGTTAAAACAGTGGTTGTTTCACCTGTCATCAAACCGACCAAAACAGTTGGAGCTACACCAACAGTTGCAAGTAAGAGCACGCATAAAGTTCAACTCACTAAACAAACACTTCCGTTAGATAAAGCACTTTATCCGATTTATAATACATTGCTTGCTGCTGCTAACACAACAGCAACAAAAGCATTTAATCAGTTAATGTTAGACGCTGTTGCAAACAGTGTCGCTACCGAAGACATTGTTGAAGTTGGAGCCGTGTTAGCCACTTATGAAGAAGCAACAGCTCGCGTGACAAAATACTTCAAATCAAAAACAGCTGTTCGTCCGTTAACTGCTAAAATGTTAACAGATGATAAAGCACGTACGAAACGTTTTGACGAAATCATTGCACTTGCTACCGATGTTGCTGGCTTAGCAACTGAATCAGCAGCAGTGACTCGCTCAACATTAGCCCTTGATTTAACGGCTCAAAAACAAGCGTTAACAGCACAACTGGCAACGATTGCAGCCGCTTATAACGCTCAATTAGATGAGACACAGGCACCATTGTCACTTTAATACACACTCAAAGTCAGCTTTATCGCTGGCTTTAGGTGTGTCTTGAACTAAACACACACTAAAATAGAAGTAGGGATCAATTATGAAAAAAAAGTTTTAAATTATATCGTTCGTCGTTGTTGTTAATCGGGGCGATTATTATTGGCGGGATTATCGGAATCTGCTTTCCTGCTCAAACACATTACCTTAAACCCGTTGGTGATGTCTTCGTCAACTTTATGTTTATGGCAATTGTACCATTTGTTTTCTTAAGTATTTCTTCAGCGATTGCTTCAATGAATGGCACTAAACGTCTTGGCAAAATTATGGGGAGTACGATGCTTATTTTTGTCTTTACAGCTATTATTTCTGCTATTCTTGGTTACATTGCAATCCGCCTCTTTCCGCTCGTGCAACATGCGAACCTCGACTCAATTAAAGCATTAATGGGCAATGGCGCAGCAACCGATGAAATGGCTCTAAGCGATCGGCTTGTGGGGATTTTCACTGTTAACGATTTCAGTTTATTACTATCAAAAGAACACATGCTACCATTGATTTTCTTCTCTGTTTTAATCGGTTTAGCGACCTCATCATTAGGCGAAAAAGGACAGCCGTTTGCGGCTTTCTTAAAATCAGGTTCTGAAGTATTAATGAAACTCGTTCAATTCATTATGTACTTGGCACCGATTGGTTTGGGCTGTTATTTTGCCGCTATTATCGGTGATCTTGGCTCACAAATCATTGGCAGCTATGTTCGTGTGATTGTGCTGTATGTTGTGTTAGCGATTGTTTACTTTATTGCGATGAATACCGTCTATGCTTTACTAGCTGGTGGTAAAGACGGCTTCCGTCTCTTTTGGAGCAACATTACCAAACCCGCAATTACAGCGATTGCGACGTGTTCAAGTGCCGCTTCTATTCCGGTTAACTTAAAGGCAACTAAAGACATGCGCGTGCCTCATGATATTGCCGATACTGTCATTCCTTTAGGGGCAAACACACATAAAGATGGGTCAGTTATCGGTGGTGTCTTTAAGATTGCCTTCTTATACGGCGTCTTTAACCGTGACATTGCTGGTTTTGACAACATGCTTATTATTATCTGTTGTGCATTCCTCGTCGGTGCTGTGATGGGTGCGATTCCTGGTGGTGGTATGATTGCCGAAGTATTAATCGTGACGATTCTCGGTTTCCCCCTTGAAGCCGTGCCACTTGTACTTGTGATTAGCACAATTATTGATATGCCAGCGACCTTATTGAACTCATCAGGTAATACCGTGAGCGCGATGATGGTAACCCGCTTGGTTGAAGGAAAAAACTATTTTAAAAAATAAATTAAAAACGACAGCAAACCGTTAAAACTGAACAAATTTGCTTGCCGAATTTGTCGATCTAGGACAGCGTTTATCTTCATACAAAGAGCCACTAACAATTGTTAGTGGCTCTTTGTATGAGGTAAATCTTTGACACACCCACCCCACTACTGTACTATCTTAAGTAGTACAGTAGTGCAAAGCTCACGAAAGGAGTGCCTCCATTTGTATCAACTTGATTACACAAGTAACTTACCCTTATTCGAACAAATCATTCAAAAAATAAAAGAACACATTGTCCGCGGTTTGCTGCAGCCTGGTGATAAAATCCCATCTATTCGTGAATACGCTAGTATGGTTGGTATTAATCCTAATACCGTTAGCAAAGCCTACCAAGAACTAGAACGACAACACGTCATCCTTACCATTAAGGGCAAGGGCGCTTTTGTTGCGGATAAGCAAAACGCTGTCAAATCCATCGTTGATACGCAATTAAGTAAACAAACACTCGAAGCTACACTCCTCGATTTCATTTACCAAGGGATTGACGCTGAAATCTTAAAACAATGGGTTGACGAGATATACACAGAACTTAAAGGAGGAACATAAGATGCAAATTACTAATTTACAAAAAAAAAATAAATGACCGCTTATTATTCACTGATATTACCTTTAATGTCAACCCTGGCGAAATCGTTGGTGTCATCGGTCGTAACGGTATTGGTAAAACGACCCTTTTTCGTACCATCATGGGACTATTTTCACCTGATAATGGCGAGGTTCGCATTAACGGTCAATCGCTTGCACTGCATCCCCAATTAAAAGCGCAGCTCTTTTTGTTACCCGATGAATTGAAAGCATGGGACGGCTTTAAAATTAAAACAATCAAAACCTTTTACGCTAAAAACTACCCCCAATTTAACCATGATAAGTTCGACGATTTATTACAGGCATTTAACTTACCCGCAAACGTCAAATTAGGAACTTATTCAAAAGGTATGAGTGCTCTGTTTGGTATTATCATTGCCCTATCTGTAGGTTCACAATATTTAATGCTCGATGAACCTATGGAAGGTCTCGATATTATCGTACAAAAAAAAAATCATGAGCGCTTTGATGACTGAAGTATCCGATCGTCAATTAGGCATTATTATTTCATCTCATCGCCTCGAAGAACTTGCGCCGATTGCAGACTATGTTCATCTCATCAAAAACCAAACCATTGAAAAAACCTATCATCTTGAGTCGTTGCGTTCTGAAACAACGAAGGTTCAAATTGCCTTTAAAGACGGAATCATTCCGGATTTCATCCGAGAGCATGGTGACATCTTAACAAAACAAGGTCAAGTATTCACCATTTTATTTATGACTAAAACTGCAGGGTTACATAAGCAATTACTTGAATGTGAGCCCCTTTTTATGGATGAATTGCCGGTCACCTTGACTGATTTATTTAACTATCATTTAAAAGATGAGGAGGACTAACATGAAAACTGGTTTATTATGGAAAGAGTGGCGCCAACACGCTTGGGTTCTTATCACTCTCTTTATTTTAGTTGTCGGTTTTGGACAACTAAATACTTACAACACTATTGCAGACCATCAAAAAAATCTCCGTTACTTTGAATCGAGTGCGTTCAAAGCTGAACAGAAAAAATCCCCTGTAGATGAACGCATGTCTGAAGCTGATATTATTAATAACTTGACTGTCTATGACGATGCTTTAGGGCTATCCTTTTTAGTTGCTTTCATCTTCTGCGTTTTTATCGGTTTAAAAACAACTGCTTTTGAAAAAAACAAAGGGGCCGATTATATTGCACAGGCGATGCCTTATTCACGAACAACGATTATTGCCCATAAGTTAATTTGGCCGACGCTCACGATTTTCGTCAGTCTCTTCCTATATCGCGGTCTCAGCTATTGGCAACTCTCTACTCAAATAGACGCCGTTTTCATCACAGCCTTCAAGGAGTATTGCTTACAATCACTTACAATGCTTCTTTTAATGTTACTTTGCTATACTATTTCGTTGATGATTGGCACCTTAGTTGGTGATGCCTTAGTGGCCTCACTTGTAACCATTGCCATCTTATACTCCGCGTCTCTGCTTTTCTATTACAATTTAGTGCATATTATTCAAGCGTTTCTTTCTTTTACAACAAACAAGACAATGGAACAAATTCAAAATACAACCTTTCAAAGCACACTCTTTGGTTTCAGTCATTGGGATATGATTATCCTGATGCTGTTAATTATTATGTTTGCTTCCTTAGCAATTGTTTTCTATAGCAAGGCTTCCTTAGAAAATAATGGTCTTTTCTTAATGTTGCCTAAAATGAGATTCCCAGTCATCTTGATTGGTGCACTCTACACCGCAATCTGTCTTGCTCGTATCGATTATGAGGAACGTATTACAGCAGCTAATCTATTAGGTTACGGTCTGAATGCGGGCCTTATTATACTAATCAGTGGCTTTATTGGTTGGCTTTGTTTCTACAAACTCAAAAAATTACGCCGTCTCTAATAGGTGTTCAATAATTCGTCATTCTTTTTAACCTTCGCTCTTAAACTCACATGCTATACTTAACATGAGACTAATTGGGGAGGTTTTTTGATGCATCCACAAATTTTAACTGACTACATCACACGTAAACAACCACCACTGATCACTAAAAAAAAAGAACAGCTACCTCGCCTATGATGGGGATGACATCCGCTATGTCGACATTTTGAAAACAGGGATTGTGAAAATCAGTACCATCTTAAAGGATGGTCGTGAATTTAATATTGCCTACAAAAACAGTTTTGAAATTATAACCTTAATGAACGATGAAGAAGATGCGATTACAAAAGCGCCTTACAACGTAAGAATTGAATCTGATACTGCCGCCTTTTATCGAATTGATCGTGTCTCATTTTGGGAAGATGCGATGTATCAGCAAGAGTTATTGCTCTATGTGAAAGAATTTTACCGTTCTTCGTTGGCTCATATGACGACTCGGTTACAGCATCGCGTCATGAACGGTAAAAAAGGGGCCTTATGTGCCTCTTAATCGAACTGGCACATCAATTCGGCGAAGAGACTGATAGAGGCCTGCACATCAACCTTGCCATCACCAATGAAGATATTGCCGCCTTTTGTGGCATCAGCTCTGACACGAGCGTCAGCCGCATGCTACGCGACCTCCGTGAGCAAAAGGCCATTCACTCACATCATAACCACCTATATGTTACAAATCTTGCCTACTTACAGGAATTTGTGGCCTACTAATATAATAAAACCCACAAACAAAGCCTTACTAATACGAAGGGAGTTTGGGGGTTTTATTACTTATTATTATCGAAACGAATCACTCAAACTCTCAAACAAGCTTTTAGCCAATGGTGCATACGTAGGCTTGTCTTTTGAGTTGCTCATTAAAATAACACAGGTTTGAGCATCAGCAGACAGATACATCGTCGGTTCGTATTGCCCCCAAAATCCATGACCATAGAGAACACCGTTACCTTTATGGTAGACACCCCCTTTATAATCATAAGTATATGGCTGCGTTTTCATTTGCCACATCTGACTAAGCATCTCTTTTGAAATGAAACGACCAGAAATCAGTTCACTGTAAAAATGATACAAATCCAGTGTATCCATAGACATATTCCCAGTTCCTTTTTCCTTCAGCAGATTTGCGTATTTAACATCAACTGCCTTTGTTCTATCCGCTTTCGAATATCCGTGGCTTAACAGCGGATTCGAATCTCTACTAGTACTAAATTTTGTATGTGGAAACGAACTTTTAGCCAAGATATCTTCACTAACAACATCTTCATATGATTTTGACGTAACGCGTTCAATAATCATTGTTAAAAGTGTATAATTAACGCCTCCGTATTTCCATTTATCTGGTTTTCCGTATTCCAGGTGACTACATACATAGTCAAAATATGCGTCAGAATTAGCAAAGTCAACAGCTGTTTTTTCAAGAGATAAACCTGATGTCATGCTCAATAAATCATCAATTGTAATTTCAGATTTATGTTGAATTTCTTCATGAAAATACTTATCGATCGTATCATCTAACGCTATTTTTTTTGTCTTCTACTAACTTCATAATAAGTGTCGCCGTAATAACTTTTTGTATTGAGGTAAGATAATACTCACTATCGATACGATTAAATTTACCCGTACTAAAATCACTGTAACCATAGCTAGACGCTAAGACAACACTGCCATTTTTTATCAGTAACGCACTGCCTGAAAAAAGAGACTGTTCTATTTGCTCATCGTAAGTTAGTGCAGCATCTTTCGTTGAACGATTAATCACCATCGAACTCCCCGCTTTATCGTTCAGTAAAAAAGGCTGAGTCGCCCCCTTCTTGTTCACTTCAGTTTTATTTTCAGCAGTATGTGTCGGTTTCTGTTCTTCTTTAAGCGTTTTTTTGTTCAATTGTATTCTCTGTTTTAGCTGTCGGCTTACCTTCATTACAACTATAAAAAAAAGAAGCCGGCAAACACCATTATTGTTACTAGCAGTATCGTCACTCCTAATAAAATTTTCATATTTCCCCTCACCTCATTGTCTATTGCGCTACTATACGTATCGTGAACCTTTGCTTAGAACACCTCTGCAACCATCTTGCGATTAGTTCTTTTTTACCAAAACTAATAGTAACACATAACTTAAAAACAGTCGTGAACAAGCCTGTTTTTTTGAGAAATAGTCATCTGTTCACTTTTTTATAGATATTTCTCGCCCTGTCATCCCTTTATTTTTCCACTGAAATTTTATCTAAACCATCATAAAAAGACCACAAACATCCGATTAACCATCGGAAATCTGCAGTCTTTTTTATGAGTAAACACTCTCTTTTTAATTATATTTAGCCGTCCCAAGCAATTCATTTGCCATCGCCACAACTGTTTCAGTCGGTGGTTGAATGCCTTTTAGTTGATAATCGAGACCCATTTCTTCCCATTTATACACACCCATTGTATGATACGGCAATATTTCAACCCGCTCGACATTCGGTAATGTTTCAATGAACGTATTGAGGTCGGTTAAATCTTGCGGGTCATCTGTTTTCGTCGGAATCAGCACATGTCTTATCCAAATCGGTTGCTGATGGTCGCGCAAGTAATGAGCAAAATCAAGTATTGGAGCGTTCGGACGGGTTGTCAGTTCGCGATGTTTCACCGGATTAATTTGCTTAATATCGAGCATAATTAAGTCTGTCACCGCGAGTAAACGATCCATTTTAGCGACGAATTTAGGTGAACGGCTAAAGCAACCACCACATGAATCAATCGTCGTATGGACACCTGCTTCCTTGCATAAGGTAAACAAGTCAATTAAAAAATCAAGATGAAGTAATGGTTCACCACCACTGACCGTAATACCACCACCAGATGCGTCCCAAAACGCTTTGTATTGAATCGCCTCATTAAACACATCTTGGGCCGTGCGCTCTGTCCCTGTGCCAATCTTCCACGTATCAGGATTGTGACAAAATTGACAGCGCAGTAAACACCCTTGCATAAAAACTATAAAGCGGATACCAGGCCCATCAACCGTTCCCATCGATTCCACAGAGTGCACACGTCCTACGGCAGCTCCTGTCATACTATCATCTCCTTTTTCAATAAACATGATGCGTGTTCAATTTACATTGTTTCATGCATTGTTCGTTTTATAACCTCAAGTTGTTGCTCTCGCGTTAATTTGACAAAGTTAACCGCATAGCCCGATACACGAATTGTTAATTGTGGATAATCTTCGGGATGATCCATCGCATCAATCAATGTGTCACGGTTAAACACGTTAATGTTTAAGTGATGTCCCATTTTCAAAGCATAACCATCAAGCATGCCGACAAGATTGCTCACCTGTGATTCTTCTGTACGACCAAGTGCTTTCGGAACGATTGAAAAGGTGTTTGAAATACCATCTTGTCCTTCACTGTACGGTAATTTAGCCACTGATGATAACGACGCTAATGCCCCTTTAGTATCGCGGCCATGCATTGGGTTAGCACCTGGTGCAAAGGCTTCGCCTGCGCGTCGACCATCTGGTGTGTTCCCTGTTTTTTTACCGTAAACGACATTTGAAGTAATCGTTAACACGGATGTTGTGTGTTTCGCATCACGGTATGTCGGTGTTTTCTTCACTTTCGTCATGAAGGTTTTAAGCAACCACACAGCAATGTCATCAGCACGGTCATCGTTGTTACCATATTTAGGGTAGTCGCCTTCGATAATGTAATCGACGACGATGCCATCTTCATCACGAACAGTAGATACTTTGGCATATTTAATCGCTGATAACGAATCGACTGCAACAGATAAACCAGCAATCCCAGTTGCCATTGTCCGTAAAACAGCTGTATCGTGCAACGCCATTTCAATGCGCTCGTATGAATATTTATCGTGCATGAAATGAATGACATTCAATGTGTTCAAGTATAATTCAGCGATCCAGTCCATCATCACATCGTATTTTTCGATAACTTCATCATAGTCCAAAACGTCAGACGTAATTGGACGATAAGCTGGTGATACTTGAGCTTTTGATTTTTCATCCACACCACCATTAATGGCATATAGTAACGTTTTTGCTAAGTTGGCACGTGCACCGAAAAACTGCATCTGTTTACCGATTCGCATCGCTGATACACAGCAAGCAATCCCGTAATCATCGCCCCAATCCGGACGCATCACATCATCGTTTTCATATTGAATGGCTGATGTTTTAATCGACATCATTGCACAGAAGTTTTTAAAACCTTGTGGTAAGCGGGTTGACCATAAAACCGTTAAGTTGGGTTCTGGTGCAGGCCCCAAGTTGTTTAAGCTGTGTAAAAAGCGGAAACTGTTTTTAGTCACTAAGTGACGACCATCTTCCCCAACACCACCGATTGATTCTGTTACCCAAGTTGGATCCCCTGAGAATAAATCGTTGTAATCCGGTGTACGTGCAAATTTGACGAGGCGTAGTTTCATAATGAAATGATCGACGATTTCTTGTACCTGTTCTTCCGATAAAGAACCATTTTTCAAATCACGTTCAATGTAAATATCTAAGAATGTCGATGTGCGACCAAGCGACATTGCCGCCCCGTTTTGTTCTTTAATCGCTGCTAGGTAACCAAGATATAACCATTGAAAAGCCTCTTGTGTATTGGCTGCCGGACGTGAAATATCAAAACCGTATGTTTGACCCAATTGTTTTAATTCTGCCAATGCTCTAATTTGTTCAGATAATTCTTCACGTTCCCTAATCACTTTTTCGGTCATCGTTGCATTATCTGAGGTCGCTAAATCAGCTTTTTTATTGGCAATTAAATGATCCACGCCATATAAGGCAACTCGACGATAATCACCGATAATACGGCCACGACCATACGCATCTGGTAAACCTGTAATAATCCCTGATTTACGCGCGGCTCTCATTGCTGGTGTATACGCATCAAATACCCCTTGATTATGTGTTTTGCGGTAATCTGTAAAAATATGTGAAACTTCTTCATCAATCTTAAATCCATACGATTCAGCTGCAAGTTCACTCATTCGAATACCACCGAACGGTTGCAAGCCCCGTTTAAATGGTTTCTCTGTTTGGAAACCCACAATCGTTTCTAACTCTTTGTTTAAGTAGCCTGGACCATGTGACGTAATACTTGAAACGACTTTTGTATCCATATCAAGGACACCACCAGCGAGACGTTCCGCTTCGTTTAATTTCATTACCTGTGCCCATAATTCCTCAGTTGCTGCAGTCGGACCCGCTAAAAAGGAATGGTCGCCTTCAAATCCCTGATAGTTTTTTTGGATGAATTCACGAACATCAACACCTTGTGCCCATTCACCCATTTTAAATCCTTGCCATTCGAGATGCGTTTCTTTGTTTTTTTTGTTTACTTTCAACAGTCATCATCTAAAAAACCTCCCGTAGTATCGTAGTTTTCTTTGCTACCTTAAGTTTAAAAGAGTCACACTACTTCTACACTTACATTTGTTATTAACAAATGATAAGTTCGTTCAGCAGGAAGTGACTGTCTCTCCTCTTACCTCCTTACTGTTGTAAGGGTTTTCATATTTTCTCCCAACAAATTGAACATGTATCTATTTGTGACAACATTTCAACTAATATCTGTATCATTCCGATATGATTATCTGTACTATAATAGTTTGCTAATCCTTCTATGTTATTCGATTTATATTTTATCACTTACCTATAATACAGAAAAAGAGACATCTTATAGATGTCTCACAGACTGAAGATAAACGCTGTTCTAGGTCGTCAATGCCTCGCCTTCTCGGAGTCGAGTACCATCTGTACACTCACCTCAAAGGCTCGTGTTTCCTAGAACAAAAGAATTTAAAGCCGTTCTAAACGGCAGTGATTGGAGAAAATAACGTCTCGACTATTTCCCATCGATGCGTTATTTTTTGAAATCACCCAAGTTTAGGATTTAAATACGA
>NZ_AODH01000033.1 GCF_000525915.1 Brochothrix campestris FSL F6-1037
CTCCTGTTGCTGAGAAGCTCCTGTTGCTGAAGAAGCTCCTGTTGCTGAAGAAGCTCCTGTTGCTGAAGAAGCTCCTGTTGCTGAAGAAGCTCCTGTTGCTGAAGAAGCTCCTGTTGCTGAAGAAGCTGTCGATACATCAGCGTCTTCTTACACTGTCCAATCAGGTGATACATTAAGTAACATCGCTGCTTTATTTGGTACTTCTGTGGCTAAACTTGTTGCCTTAAATGATTTAGCTGATGACAATACGCTCGCAGTTGGGCAAGTATTAACTGTTAAAGGCTCTGTCGCTGAACAAGCACCGGTTGTTGAAAAAGCACCTGCTGCTGAAAAACCAGCTGAAACGGTTAATGCTACAAGTTACACAGTGAAATCGGGCGATTATTTAAGTAAAATAGCTGCCCAGTACAATGTATCAGTCAGCTACCTTGTGAATCGTAATAACCTTGCAAGCGCTAATGACTTAGTCGTTGGGCAAGTGCTTAAATTAACAGGTGCTGCTTCGTCTCAACCTAGCACACCAGCTCAATCAAATAATACATCTTCTAACACAACAACTTACAAACCATCAACACCAAAACCACAGGCCAACACAAACACATCAAGTTCAAGTTTCAGTAAATTGTTCAGTTATGCGCAACAATTCACTGGCACACAATATGTGTATGGCGGCACAACACCCGCTGGTTTTGATTGCTCGGGCTTTACCCAATATGTGTATGCAAACTCAGGCATTTCATTAAACCGTACTGCTGGTGATCAAATGGCACAAGCAAAATCAGTATCTGAAAGCCAAGCTAAACCTGGCGACCTTGTCTTCTTCTCATACAATGGTGGTTCTTCAATCGACCATGTCGGCATTTATATCGGCGGCGGTCAAATGATTAACGCTCAAAATAATGGCGTTAAGATTGATAACATTCACGTAAGTGGTTGGGGCGAATACTTAGTTGGTTTCGGTTCAATTGCAAGTTTCAACTAATCCCTTTTCATTAGCGAAAACGCCAGCCGTATTACTTTAAATAAGTAATACGGCTGGCGTTTTTTGACGCAAAAAAAGCCACCGACTGCTTGCACAGTTGGCGACTTAGATTACATTCTTAAATTGCTTTTACTAAGGTTACATTTTCGCTATCTTCTTGTGTTACCTCATAGCCCACTTTTTTCCAAAATGACACACCCGCTTCGTACCCTTTTGGTAACGTGATATCAAATTGTTTTCCACCGTCGTCTTTGGCCCATTGATGTGCAACTTTTTCAAGGAGCTCATCAAGCCCTTCTTCAACAACATCCTCAGCAATAACTAGCCATTCAATTTTAAAACGGCTACTTTCATTCGGATCTTGTAAAATATCAAGCAAGCCTTTCGCGTTATCTTCACCATCTAATAAAGCGAACGTGTATTTATTGAAGTTGGGTTTATCTGTACCGAGAACTTGTGTAACATCTGCTTCTGTAAATAAACGTTGTTTTGTTGCTTGAAAATAAAGTGGTGCTTTTTCAAACACTGAACGCACAGTATTTTCATCAGCTGGATGTAATACTTGGATATGAAAACCTTTGAAATTAGACATTGTTAGACTCCTTTAGTTTACGTTATTTAAAAATGTGATTGCTACTGTTTCAGGTACCTCAACATTTTTATTGACTACTGTTAATTGGCCATTAGCCGCATCGATTTTATATGTTGTCGCTGTGCCAGTATTTTCATTGGCTGCGATTAACACTGAACCAGTGGCATCAAGGTTAATGTCACGTGGACCTTGACCGAAGGTTGAAATTTGTTGTGCTAATGTTAATGTGCGGTCTGCTGATACATCAAAAACGGTGATGCCATCGTAACCACGATTCGATACATACAACGTTTTTTCATTTGGTGATAAACGAATCGCCGCACCCGTGTTTTCTGCTGTGAAATCAGCAGGTAACGTTGCAATCGTTTGTTTAACCGCCATTTCACCCGTTGCTTTATCAAAGCTCACAACCAACACTTCGTTTGATAACTCAGTCATAATAAAGGCAGTTTCACCATCGGCCGTAAATGTTAGATGACGTGGACCACTGCCCGCTTTCACTTTAAGCACTGAGCTGACTTCAAGGGCATTGCCATTAACTTTATATGCGTAAATTTCATCAGTTCCTAAATCAATACCGATGACAAATTTACCATCGGGAGTAAGACCTGAATAATGAGCGCACGGTTTTGTTTGACGTTCTGGATGAACACTGCTACCTGAATGGGCATCACGATAGCTCACTTGATCAATAGAACCATCAGCCTTAAGTGCAACCGCATCAATCAAGCCACGGTGATAATTGGCACTGTATAAAACGCTACCAGCTTCATTAATAGTAACATAACAAGGTGGTGCACCTTCTTCAGAGATATTATTCAAAGGGGTTAAGCTCGCGTCGTCATTAATAGCAAACGCTTGTAAGCCACCTTTTCCATCAACTTTAGCAATGCTGTATAAGAATTTATTCGATTGATCGATGGTTAAATACGTTGGATTATCAACTGCTCCAGCTAATTTAATAGCTGTTAATTCCGCCGTTTCTGTATCGATTAAGCCTGTATAAATTCCTTGACTGGTTTTCTTTGTATATGTTCCAAAATAAACGCGTTCATTACTCATAGTTATATCTCTCCCTTACATTTTGATTTCTCTCATATTATACCATTTTTTAGGTTTAACGTCTGTTGTTAAAGGGGGAACTCACTCTGTTTTATTTTTTTCTAACCATTTTTTTTGCTGTCGCTTTACTTTTATCCGATGCATTAAAAATAGTTAACTTCTGCTTGCTATCACTTTTAACCAATGTTGGAACTGAGCTAATGTCTATCGTCTTTAATAAGGCATTCATGGCTTCACTGTCTTCTTCACGTGCCTCATCTGTATTATAATAATAAATTTTCATATCATTTTCCACAACTAATTCAGTTAATTTAGGTGAAAAAGTGCGACAGTATTTACAGGTGGGACGCGCCACATAAACGATGTACGGCTTGTTCGACTGTTGTAATTGCTTGAACTCTGACGTTGAAATGGCTGTATATTTGGACGTATTCATTGTTTCTTTGGCTGAAAACGGCTTAAAAAGTAGTATCGTAGCACCGATTAATACAAGGGCTGCCACCAAAATCATCCACCACTTTATCCTCTCTAACATTCCAATCCTCTCCTTCACTTTGATACTACAAGCGTAATGCTTCCATCCACTAATTGCAATTGCTTTTTTAGACGTATTCTTCTTTATTTCAGTGTATGCCTAGCTCTTTATTCATGATAGAATATAACTATAAGTAAAAATTATATACATCAGAAAGGTGATATAATGACAACACTTAAGTTATTAACTGCCATTCAAACTGAATGTGCCTTAGCTCAACAAAGTTCGGATGCTGAGCAAGCCAAACATCTTTATGCGATTCAAACATTAGCGGCTTTACTCACTGAAGATTCTGTATCAACTGCACCAACCGTTACCACTAGTACACGAATTGAGACTCAACCAAAACCGAGTGTTCCAATCGCGACAGTAACGTCAGATTACAGTGGTTCATCCTTACTCGATTTTTAATTGTGGTTTTAAATTCGCTTGAAAAGAGGTTTTACCAATGAAAAAATTTGCGCTTTTTGGTGCCAGTTTCGCACTACTCGCAGTCGCGTTAGGAGCCTTTGGCGCCCACGCGCTCAAAACCCAACTCGGTGATTCTGCAACCACTTGGGAAACAGCGGTTCATTACCAAATGTTTCATGCTGTCGCCTTAATCGTCATCGCGCTCTTAATCCAGTTATTTCGCGATGCTTTTTTCACAATTGCAGGCTGGTTAATGATTGGTGGTGTAGTATTGTTCTCAGGCAGTCTCTACACGCTCAGCCTTGTAAAGATTACCGCAATCGGTATTATCACTCCGATTGGTGGCGTTCTATTCATTACTGCTTGGATTTTTATCATTTTAGGATTAGCAAGAATTAATACATCACGTTCTATTTACTAAAATTTATAGGGGGGCTTTATATTGAATACGTTAATTAATGAATTAAAAGAAAAAGTTGTTGGCAAAAATATCCGCATTGTTTTTCCAGAAGGTAATGATGCTCGTATTGTTGCAACAGCAGCTCGTTTACATGCCGAAAAAAGTATCATTCCTGTTTTACTCGGTAACAAAGATGTGATTGCTGCTACAGCTCGTGAAGCTGGTGTAGTGATCGGTGATATCGAAACACATGATCCTGAAAATGACCCGTTATTTGATGAATTGGTCGCAGCCTTTGTTGAACGTCGTGCAGGCAAGGCAACAGAAGAACAAGCACGTCTTACCTTACGTGACCCTAACTACTTTGGTACGATGCTCGTACATATCGGTAATGTTGACGGTCTCGTAAGTGGTGCCATTCACTCAACCGGTGATACGGTTCGCCCTGCTTTACAAATTATCAAAACAAAACCCGGTATTAAAAAGACTTCAGGTGCAATGGTGATGATTGGTCGCTCTGCTCGCTTCATTTTTGCAGATGTCGCAATCAACATCAATCCTGACAGTGCCGACTTAGCAGAAACAGCAATTACAAGTGCTGAAACAGCCGCGATTTTTAATATCGATCCTAAAATTGCGATGTTGAGTTTCTCAACACATGGTTCAGCTAAATCACCTGATGCGACAGCAGTAGCTGATGCGACACACTTAGTAAGAGATGCGCGACCAGACCTCGTTATCGACGGCGAAATTCAATTTGATGCTGCCTTCGTACCTGAAGTGGCTGAGTTAAAAGCGCCTGATTCACCGTTAGCTGGTAATGCATCTGTCTTCGTTTTCCCTAACCTAAGTGCTGGTAACATTGGTTATAAACTGGTTCAACGCTTTGCGAAACTCGAAGCTGTGGGACCGATTTTACAAGGCTTAAACAAGCCTGTCAATGACTTATCACGTGGTTGTACTGCAGATGACGCCTACAAATTAGCCTTGATTACTGCTGTTCAAGCAGTCGCTGAATAAATCCAAAAAAAGCCTTCGTGAGCAATTCATCCTCACGAAGGCTTTTTTGAATCCTATAACAAACAGCGCCTATTTGTTTTTTAAGTTGTCGGCACATTCTTTTGCTAATCGAATACAATCTGGCATACCGACTCCTTCATACGACATTCCGATAAAATGAAGGTGTTTACCTGCCGTTTGTTGGCGCAGTTGTTCGACCCTCATGTGATGATTAACGGCATACTGCGGCATTGTTTCACTCATTTTACTCACTTCCACAACTTCCGGGGAAGCTGTAATTCCCATCAACGCTGATGCCTGCTGTTGGGCGAGAACAATCAGTTCACTGTCGCTCATTCGACTGATGTTCGGTTGATCGCTACGTCCTAAAAAGATACGTAATAACACACGTCCCTTTGGTACCATATGTGGCCATTTAGTATGCACCCACGTGCACGCTGTCATTTGCTCCGCTTTGGCACGCGTCATTAAAAAACCTGTTCCTTCTGGCAAAGAAGGGATCTCCGACTGGCGATAACCTAACGAGACAGTTGCTGACGAGGATACAGTTTGGCCCGCTAACGGCGAGTTCAATTCGGGTAACAGTCTAGCGACTTGGGGCTGTGTGATTGCAAATACAACCTCATCAACACTCGTTTGACTGCCATCCACAAATGTCAGTTGGTAACGCTGATTAGGTAACTCACTCACACGTTCAATGCCCTGATTCGCCTGTAATCGCTCTGGCGGTAATTGGGCAACAAGCGTATTAATTAATTGTATCATTCCACCACTTAAAGTTCGGAATGCACCGGTCGTTTTTTTTTGTTCCGGTCGTAACAAATTGTTTTTGTTGTTTGCGCAAGCCTTTTAAAAGACTCCCGTGTGTATCAAGTAACTGTTCCATTGCAGGATACGTCGTCCTCAAACTCATCTGCTTTAAATCCCCCGCGTAAATACCTGAAAATAAAGGCTCAATTAAACGGTTCACCATTTCTTCACCAAAACGTTGTTCAAAAAAAAGTGCCGAGTGATTGGTCACCAACTCGTGGCTCTGATCGTTTAATTAATTCATACAAAACACGAAGCTTCCCTCTAACAGTAAATAAGGGACTTTTCAAAAACGGGCCTATTTTGGTAGGAATACCCATAACCGCTCCTTCTGGAATCGGATAAAAATGCCCATGATGACAAATATACGACTGACCAGTGGCATTCGCAACAAGTTGGTTAGTTAAACCGAGATCCTTAATTAACTGCATTCCGGCTGGCTTCCGTGCTAAAAAGGAATCAGGCCCTTTTTCAATTACATAGCCTTGCTGATGAACGGTTTGAATGTGTCCACCAAACCGTGGACTTGCCTCATACAAATGCCATTCAATTGTTGGATCTGCTTGGTTAAGGTAAAAGGCAGTTGTCAACCCTGACAGCCCTCCGCCGATGATTGCTATTTTTGTCATCTCACTTTACGCGTGCTTTCAATACAACGTCTGTTATCGCTTCAATAAAGAGTGGATCTGTATTTGGCATCTTTAAGCGATGATAATTCGCGCCAATTTCAGCAACAACGTCCTTACATTCGATGTCATTATCATACAAAACTTCTAAATGCTCTGCTACAAATCCTACCGGCGCGTAAATATAGTCAGTGTAGTTTTCTTTGCTCAATTCACGTGTTAAATCCAACACATCAGGCCCAATCCATTCGTCAGCAGTTCGACCGGCACTTTGCCAACCAACGACATAATTGGTAATCCCAGCCTTTTCAGCAATTAATGCCGCGGTTTTCTTCACTTCTTGTGGGTAGTAATCGCCATCTTTTAAAATTTTAACAGGGAGGCTATGTGCCGAAAACACAAACATTGCTTTTACCTGTTGTTCAGCACTAAACTGTGCATTTAAGGCTGTAATTTGATTAGCCCAAAAAGCGATAAACTTTGGTTCTTCATACCAACGTAAAATTTTAGTCAGCTTGATGTCAGCACCCAATTCGTCGATTTTAGCTTGCGCTCGTGAATGATACGTTTGCGTACTAAAGCCAGAATATTGTGGTGCCAATACGATACCATAAGCTTCTGAGATACCATCCGCCGCCATCTCAGTTACGGCATCTTCAATCCATGGTTCAATATGTTTTAAGCCAATGTAAACTTTGTACTCAACATCGGTTTGTGTCTTATTTAACGAGGCTTGTAACTTCGCAGCCTGTGCATCCGTAATACGGGCCAATGGTGAAATCCCCCCAATATCACGGTATCGCCCTGCTAATTCGTCATATAACGCTTGTGTTGGTGCATGACCATGACGAATATCTGTATAGTAACGTAAAATATCTTCCTCTTTATACGGTGTACCGTAAGCCATCACTAATAATCCAATTTTTTTTCAACAAAAAAACCTCCAATTATCTTAATTAACTACAGTCTAACATAGTTATTTAGAATAACTATTATCTAAAACGCCTGAAATGTTACTATTTAGTGTCCATTCTCAAAATTTTCTATTGAGATATCAGACATATTTGTCTTTTGCAATCACATCATCACGTATAATGAAGATACTAATTAAAAGAGGAGCGATAATAATGGTAGAAGCAGTTAAAACACATGATGGCTGGTATTGCATGCATGATTTCCGTAAAATAGATTGGGCTAAATGGCGTACCTTAACACAAGAGAAACGTTCACATTTAATCAGCGATTTTATCAGTTTTATTGATTCACTTGAGAAAATAGCAGAAGAAAAGACCGGGAGCTTCTATCTTTTTGATGTAACAGGTCACAAGGCTGATTTAGGTTTTATGTTATTGAGACCGGAGTTAAGTGATTTAAATCAAATTGAAAGTCAGTTTAACAAACTGGAAATTGCAGACTATTTTATTCGTGTTCATTCATACATCTCCGTGATTGAATTAAGCACCTACACTGGTGATTCAACCGATCCTAAAGTGATGAAACACATCCAAAATAGACTCTATCCGCAATTACCTCTTAATAAATATATTTGTTTTTATCCAATGAATAAAAAGCGTGACGGTGATGACAACTGGTACCGTCTACCGATGAATGAGCGGCAACAGCTGATGCGTGATCATGGGATGATTGGCCGCCAATACGCTGGACAAATTCGTCAATTCATTACAGGTTCAATCGGCTTAGATGATCATGAATGGGGCGTTACTTTATTTAGCAACGATGCCTTACAGTTCAAAAAAATTGTCTATGAAATGCGTTTTGATGAGGCAAGCTCTCGTTACGGTGACTTCCCTTACTTTATGGTAGGTGTTCATCTCAAAAAAGAAGCTGTCCCTGCCTTTCTTTCCTTATAATGATGATTAAATTCCTTCGATAACACAAAAAACATTAAAAACGTGGTAGACTATAGCTAGGTATTAATGACTTTGAAGGAGGATTTTATGATTCAATTAATTGCAACAGACATGGACGGGACATTACTCGGAAATGATGCGAAAATCACACAAGCAAATGCACAAGCGATTAAAGCCGCACAAACAAAAGGATGTCAAGTCGTTGTGGCTACTGGTCGAGACTATGCCAGCGCTTCAGAATTAATAGCCGCACAAAACTTAAACGATGTTCAACTTATTTGTTTGAACGGGGCCCAAACCCGCTCTGCTAAAGGCGATTTACTAGAAGAAATCACCTTCCCTATCGCGGATATTTTAAGCGTTTATCATGCCTTAAAAGACGAAAAAGTTATTTTCCAAGTGTATACGTCAACTGATGTATACGGTGAAAATCGCGACGAAACGATTGCTTTACTAAGCGAATACTTTTTAAGTATTAACGAGCAACTTCAGACAGAAGATGCGATTGCAATGTCGACTGAATTCACAGATCAACACATTCCTCATTTTGTGGATGACTTCGAGGTCTTTTTAAACAGTTATACAGCTGAATCCTTCTTAAAAATCATTGTATCAGGGTACCGTAAAGACCTGATTGACTATCTCACACCAAAACTAGCACATCTCGATGCAATCGCTATCTCCGCATCAGGTGGTAATAATATTGAAATCACCCATAAAGATGCCCAAAAAGGGATTGCACTACGTCAGCTGGCCCAAAAGTCTAACATTGCACTGAATAATGTGATGGCCATTGGTGATAATTTAAACGATTTATCAATGTTAAGTGTTGTTGGTCATCCGATTGCGATGGGAAATGCGGTCACCACCGTGAAAGAAACGGCCAAATATACAACGAAACATAATTACGATAGTGGTGTCGCCCATGCGATTACTAAGTTCGTTTTAAACTAAAAACACTATTTTTTCAAGAGGAGGTCTATATATGACGATTAAAAAAAACATTAACTGTCGCTGGTTCTGACTCAAGTGGTGGAGCTGGCTTACAGGCGGATTTAAAAACATTTCAAGAATACGGCACCTTTGGTTTTTCGGCGGTGACTTCCATCGTTACAATGGATCCCGACGATAACTGGCGTCATGACGTCACACCGATTGATGCCTTGGTCGTGAAAGCAGCGCTAAAAACGATTCTATCCGGTGGGCCTGTTGATGCTATGAAAACTGGGATGTTAGGCTCTGTTGCCATCATCGAAGAAACAGCAGCTGCGATTGAACAACATCACTTGCAAAATGTCGTCATTGATCCAGTAATGGTCTGTAAGGGCGAGGATGAACTGATGCAACCCGAAAACGCAACCGCCATTCGTGACCTCTTACTGCCGTTAGCAACAGTAGTCACACCAAATTTATTTGAAGCGAGCCAATTAGCAGGAACTGCTCCCATTACTTCATTGGCTGAGATGAAGAATGCTGCTGTGAAGATTCATCAATTAGGGGCTCAATACGTTGTCATAAAAGGCGGCAAGGCGATTGATAGTGACAAAGCAATCGACCTCTTATTTGATGGAACAAACTATACGCTACTCGAAGCACCTAAGGATGCCAACAATCATAATCACGGGGCAGGCTGTACGTTTGCCGCTGCGATTACAGCAGGACTTGCTAATGGCATGACGGTTGAAGCTGCTGTTTCTAAAGCAAAAGACTTTGTTACAGCAGCGATTACAGGTGGCTTTGCACTGAACGAGTTCATTGGTCCTGTATGGCACGGTGCCTATAACCGCAACAACTAGTATTAGAATTTAAGGAGGATCTTTACATGTCTCAGGAACACCAACCAAAGAGTAAAAAAAAATTATGTCGGGCTAATTATCACCATTTCAATTATTGCTGATATTTTAATTTTAATGCTCTTCTTTTCACCACTCGTCGGATACTCAGGTAAAATTAATTTTGACCTTTACTTATTCCCACGATTTAATGCGATTTTTAATAGTTTCACCTTTATCTTTCTCTGTATGGCACTGTGGGCGATTATTAAGAAGAAAAACATCAAGTTGCATAAAGGCTTTATTTTAGCTGCATGGTCATCAACAATGTTATTCTTATTTTCTTATTTAACCTTTCACTTTTTACAGAGTGAATCACCAACTTTCGGTGGTGAAGGTTTTATTCGTCCAATTTACTTTACTATTTTGATTAGTCATAGTATTTTAGCAGCCTTAGTCGTACCATTAGCAATGTTCGCTACTTGGTGGGGCTGGTCGCTGCAAACGCTCAAACATAAAAAAATTGTGCGTTGGACGATGCCAATTTGGTTATATGTGAGCATTACTGGTGTGATTGTTTATCTCTTCATGGCACCTTATTATTAAATAAAGTTCAAAAAAAGACTGACGTTATTCGTGGCTTAAACGAATAGCGTCAGTCTTTTTTTTTATTTATTTTCCGTCAGTAATAAGGCTAATCTCTCAGCAAATTGTGCGTCGGTTAAGTCATGACGTTTAGCGTATAGGTTGTCCTCATGAACACGACATGTGTGACAGCAACTGCCCAAATATTTTTCTTCATTCTCAACATGCGTTAAGATTTGTTTGTTGCAGCGAGGGTTGGCACAGTTGATATAACGCTCACAAGGTGTGCCATCAAAATGTTCAACACCAACGATAACTTCTTCAACGTGATTAATTGGCACTGAGATACGCTTATCAAAGACGTACATTTTACCGTCCCATAAATCGCCTTTGACTTTTTCATCTTTACCGTAAGTTGCAATTCCACCATCGAGTTGGCCCACATCTTTAAAGCCTTCACGAACAAGGTAACCAGAAAACTTCTCACAGCGAATACCACCTGTACAATAAGTTACTACACGTTTATCCATCAATTCATCTTTATGATCTTGCACCCATTGTGGCAATTCACGGAATGAACGAATATCTGGACGAATCGCACCACGGAAATGACCTAAATCATATTCATAGTCATTACGTGCATCTAATACAACTGTATTTTCATCTAATAATGCTTCTCTGAATTTCTCAGCATCCAAGTATTCACCTGTCACTTCATGTGGATTGATATCTTCTTCTAATTCAAGGGCAACAATTTCTGCGCGAGGACGACAATGCATTTTATTAAAGACGTGTCCCTCTGCCATATCAATTTTAAATTTAATACCAGCAAACATTGGATCAGCTTGCATATCTTTAACATATTGATTTGTCTTTTCAATCGTACCAGATACAGTACCGTTAATACCTTCTGCTCCTACTAAAATACGACCTTTCAATTCTAAATCTTTACAATAAGCTAAATGATTCGCAGCAAATTCCGTTGGATTTTCAATTGGTGTGTATAAGTAATAGAGTAAAACCTGATAAGCTTCTTTTGTTTCATTCATTTAAATATTCTCCTTTCAATACGTTCATACTATAATTACAACTCTTATATTATATCATGATTTACTAAAAAAAAACTATTAATAACTATTGATTCAGTTTCGAAATAAAGTCCTGGCAACCTTCATTTTCTGTCGAATTCAATTGTAGTGAGTTTGTCTATCAGATAATAAGACTTAATTGAAATCCTATTGAACAAGCTGTTTTCACTTTTGTTCTAGGCACGACGAACGAGAAACGTTGTGTATACTGTGATGTGCCTAATCCCGAGTGAGCAAACCGTAACGACCTAGAACAGCATTTATCTTCAGGCTCACCATTGATTGACCTCTGCTAACGTAAATAATTCTTATACCATTCGATAACAAAAGAACTACTCCCTTTCCCCTATTTATTAGCTTCCTCAAAAATTGTAATTTCAGTCGTATTTTGCTATACTGAATAGGAGTTATAGAAGAAGTGATGAGTTGACTAATCTTCCTTTCCGTTGGGAGATAACGCGTATCTTCCCTAACGACATTTAGTATATAAAAGGAGATTAACTGATGAAATCTTATCAAAACAACGATTCAACCGAACAAATTGCTCATGAACTTGCCCATACTTTTAGACTAGGTACTTTTAAAACTGAAATTAATGAAGCTGAAACAAAATTAAAATGGTCTACCTACCTTATTTTAGATTTACTCGATGAAAAACCGAAGTTATCAGCCAACAAAATTGCTGATGTTTACCATATTGATGTTGATAAAGTCAAAAAACAGCTGAAAGAAATGGTTATTGATGGTGTCCTTCGTGTTGAAACAAGCATTGAAGATAAAAAACTTAAATATTATTCTTTAACAGAAAGTGGTCGCTATTTTTTAAAAAAAGCACACCAAGCCCGTCATCAGGTTTATGATGGTCTCGTTTCCGAATGGTCTGAAGATGAACGTCTGCAATTTGCTGGCTTAATCCGTAAATTCAATGTCGAACTAAATAAAAAAGATTTAACATCTTCAATCTAAGTGCTTATAGGCTCAATACTACCAACTTAATAGTGAAAAAAGGAGCGGATAAATCCGCTCCTTTTTTCATGTTTTTAAAAATCAAAAAAAAGACACCCTTTTGGATGTCTTAGTTGCTTGGCAATGTCCTACTCTCACAGGGGGAAACCCCCAACTACCATCGGCGCTAAAGAGCTTAACTACTGTGTTCGGGATGGGAACAGGTGTATCCTCTTTGCCATTACTACCAAACTATGCTTGGCGACGTCCTACTCTCACAGGGGGAAACCCCCAACTACCATCGGCGCTAAAGAGCTTAACTACTGTGTTCGGGATGGGAACAGGTGTATCCTCTTTGCTATCGTCACCAAACATGTGTTTGAATTTCATCTAACCATCGTTCTTCATCGTTGTCTCCTTCGTCTCAATTGTCACATACAAACGTATGCTCCGCAATCAACTCATTGACGCCTTGAATAACTCGCTTATCTAAAATTTACATTAATAGATAAATCATCTACTAATTGCTTGGATAATTATGAAATTATCATGAAAGCTTGCACTCTCAAAACTGAATACTAATTGATTTTTTTCGAAAGGTAACAACCCATCGTCATTTTCGCTTTTAAAACTTAATAAGGTTAAGTCCTCGACCTATTAGTATTCGTCCGCTCCGTACATCGCTGCACTTCCACTCCGAACCTATCAACCTGATCGTCTCTCAGGGGTCTTACTCACATAAAGTGATGGGAAATCTCATCTCGAGGGGGGCTTCACGCTTAGATGCTTTCAGCGTTTATCCCTTCCACACATAGCTACCCAGCGATGCTCCTGGCGGAACAACTGGTACACCAGCGGTGTGTCCATCCCGGTCCTCTCGTACTAAGGACAGCTCCTCTCAAATTTCCTGCGCCCGCGACGGATAGGGACCGAACTGTCTCACGACGTTCTGAACCCAGCTCGCGTACCGCTTTAATGGGCGAACAGCCCAACCCTTGGGACCGACTACAGCCCCAGGATGCGATGAGCCGACATCGAGGTGCCAAACCTCCCCGTCGATGTGGACTCTTGGGGGAGATAAGCCTGTTATCCCCGGGGTAGCTTTTATCCGTTGAGCGATGGCCCTTCCATGCGGAACCACCGGATCACTAAGCCCGACTTTCGTCCCTGTTCGACTTGTAGGTCTCACAGTCAAGCTCCCTTGTGCCTTTACACTCTGCGAATGATTTCCAACCATTCTGAGGGAACCTTTGGGCGCCTCCGTTACTCTTTAGGAGGCGACCGCCCCCA
>NZ_AODH01000034.1 GCF_000525915.1 Brochothrix campestris FSL F6-1037
TCCCTTTTTATGCGAGTAAGAACGAACAAGAAAGACGGTGCTTTGTTTTTTTTTTTACTTTCAATCGAAATCTTTTCGTGATCATTCCCCTTTTAACTTCGTTGTTAATTGTTTGAGGTGACCGATTGAGTAAATAAGCAATTGACCGATGTGATTCTTTCTTGCGGAGTAACATTTGTATCATCCTACGTTCGGCAACAGAAAGGTGTGTATGTTTTGTTTTAAATGTGTTATTCTTTATGAGTGTCATAGCAAAATCATCCTTTATTGTTTGGTGTCGTAACCTCAATAATACATGATTTTTCGCTAAGGCACTTTTTTTTATAAATTCAGGTGGCTAACTTGATTATACAATTCGCCAGTATTTTAATTTTAAAACTTTTTTTTTTTACGTTGTTTAGTATCATTGGCAATATGTGTGACCACAGTTTCATCTCCTTTTAAGAGCGCATCTAACGAAATATCCAAGATGTTTGATAAATCAACAATCATTTGAATATCAGGGTAATTGCGGTTTGTTTCTCAATTTGAAATCGTTGATCGACTGACCAGGGCTTTTTCCACGAGTTGCTCTTGTGTGTAATTGAGTGCTTGACAAATCTTCATCTAAAAACCTCCTATATCCAATGTACCGCTGCTGCAAAGAATTAACGAGCCTGTATCTCGCACAAACAGAGAAAGATTGTGCGAGGTACGCACATCCTATTGTAACGGAGTTTGGGAGAAAATAGTCTGCAAAATAGTAACACGTGTAGTCAGCTAGTCACATTAAACTATGCTAAAATAGATAATATTGAAACAGTTACTGTACGATGGAGGAGGAACGGATGAAAACAACACATAATGTTACAATCGGCATCTTATTAGCCAATTTATTTATCGCCTTTATTGGGATTGGCTTAGTCATTCCTGTAATGCCGACTTTAATGAACGAATTACATATTTCAGGAACAGTCGTCGGATACATGACCGCTGCCTTTGCCTTAACGCAATTAGTCGTATCGCCTTTTTCGGGTAAAGCAGCCGATAAATTCGGTCGAAAAATCATGATTGTGATCGGCTTGTTTATATTCTCGCTCTCTGAACTGCTGTTTGCAGTCGGTACCTCGGTGGAGCTCTTGTTCGTCTCCCGCATTTTTGGTGGCATGAGTGCCGCTTTTATTATGCCAGCGGTAACGGCTTTTATTGTCGATTCAACCACCTTAAAAGGCCGCGCCAAAGCATTAGGGTATATGTCAGCCGCAATCGGTACCGGCTTTATTATCGGCCCTGGTATTGGTGGCTTTTTAGCCGAATACGGCACACGAGCACCCTTTTTGCGGCAGCAACCATGGCCTTGATCGCAGCCGTCATCTCGTTAGTGTTTTTACGCGAACCCGAACGACAAAATCTTGAAACAGCTGATAGTAAAGCAGCCGCTAAAGGCGGTCTGCGCAAAATAGTGTTGCCGATATTCTTAATGGCCTTTATCGTCATTTTTGTATCTTCCTTTGGGATGGCCTTGTTTGAGTCGTTTTTCAGTTTGTATACCGATCATAAATTTGGTTTCACACCACGTGACATCGCGATTGCGATTACAGGTGGGGCAATTATTGGCGTTGTGTGTCAAATCGTTGTCTTCGATAAACTCGTGCGAGCAATTGGCGAAGTCAATCTTGTACGAATGATGTTGATTTTATCAGGCTTACTCACTTTTGCAGTGACGATTACACATTCATATTGGCTCATTATGGCGGTCGTCTTTTTACTATTTACAGGCTTTGACCTTATCCGTCCGGCAGTCACCAACTACCTCTCGCGTATTGCGGGTAATGACCAAGGCTTTGTTGGGGGGGATGAATTCCTTTTTCACCTCGCTTGCAAATGTGTTCGGTCCGGTTTTGGGAGGAATCTTTTTTGATATAAATATTGACTATCCTTTTTATGTCGCGACAATTGTGATTGTATTAGGGACAATCTTAGCGTTCTTTTGGAAAGACCCAACCCGTCATCAGACGGCTGATTAAGACAGAGAAGGCTTGCGTTTTAGTCATGTAATGCGTTAAAATGTTAAAGAGAGATACAGCAGAAAATGGATGAGGGGGAAAGTAACATGCAAATTGAAAAATTACGTGGTGAAGGCCTCGATGAGTTCTTTCGTGGTGTGTTAACAATGAAGAGTATTGAAGAATGTTACGATTTCTTTGATGATGTGTGTACAGTCAACGAAATTCAAGCATTGTCACAACGTTTTCAAGTCGCAAAAATGCTACGAAGTGGTCATACGTATAGCAAGATTGAAGCGGCTACCGGTGCGAGTACAGCAACGATTTCACGCGTGAAACGTTCGCTTAACTGGGGTAATGATTCGTATGAGCTTGTATTGGGACGTTTAGATGAAGAAGATAAAACTAAAGGCTAATACAACCAGCGCATATAACAATAGGTTTAGTCAGTCTAATGATTTCACAGTCACTTGCTTATTTTTAAATCAAAAAGAAGTCTTGTAAGACTTTGTCTACAATCTGAAACTTTAAAAGACCTGTGCTTTTAAAGTTTTTTTGTTTTCTAACGGAATGAAAACGGTGGATTACGCTAGGGCAACGAGTACCTTTTATGCGTGATGTTTGTTATAATTAGGCTAGTGTTTTTAAGAAGAAAAACAACGTGAATACAACACAAAGAAATAGGCAGCGAGATTAGTGTTTGCCTGTTTTTTTATGTATAATAAGAACGAATGTTCTGAAATAGGTGGTGCACAATGGAAATTACTGGAAAACAACTCATAGAAGGATTGAATCCTGAACAACAGAAGGCTGTCGTGACAACAGAAGGGCCCTTACTGATTATGGCAGGTGCCGGCAGTGGGAAGACACGGGTGTTAACACATCGTGTTGCATATTTAATTAAAGAAAAAAATGTTAATCCGTACAATATTTTAGCGATTACCTTTACAAACAAAGCCGCACGTGAAATGAAAGAACGGGTCGGAGCTATTTTAGGGAGCGATGCCGATGCAATTTGGGTATCGACGTTTCACTCGATGTGCGTGCGGATTTTACGTCGTGACGCAGAAAGAATGGGGCTTAGTCGTGCCTTTACGATTCTGGATTCAAGCGATCAATTAACCGTCGTTAAAAAAATTATGAAGGATCGTAACATCGATCCTAAACGGTACCAACCACGGGCAATGCTCGCATCGATTAGTAACGCCAAAAACGAACTAATTAATGCGACTGACTATGCGAAAGAAGCCGCTGGTTTCTTCGAAAAAATGGTTGCAGATGTTTACACAGATTACGAAAAAAAAATTACGAAAAAACCAAGCGCTCGATTTTGATGATTTAATCATGATGACCATTGAACTGTTTCAACAAGTGCCAGAGGTGCTTGAATTTTATCAACGTAAGTTCCAATACATTCATGTTGATGAGTACCAAGATACGAATAAGGCACAGTATACGCTCGTTAAATTAATGGCGGCACGGTTCCAAAATATTTGTGTCGTCGGTGACTCAGATCAGAGTATTTACGGTTGGCGTGGCGCTGACATTAGTAACATTTTGGATTTCGAGAAAGATTATCCGAAATCAACGACGATTGTATTAGAGCAAAATTACCGCTCTACAAAACGGATTTTAGCGGCAGCTAATGGTGTCATTACGAACAACAGCAACCGTCGTCCGAAAGAATTATGGACAGGTAATAGCGAAGGAAATAAAATCAGTTACCACCGCGCGTTATCTGAACGTGAAGAAGCGACCTATGTCGTCGGAAAAATCCAAGAACGTTTAGCTGATTATAAATATAAAGATATGGCAATTTTATACCGTACAAATGCACAGTCACGTGTTCTTGAGGAGACGTTACTTAAATCATCGATTCCCTACACAATGGTCGGCGGTCAAAAATTCTACGATCGTAAAGAGATTAAAGATGTACTCTGCTACCTCCGCCTCATTGCCAATAACGCGGATGATATTAGTTTAGCGCGGGTGGTCAATGTGCCTAAACGAGGCGTTGGGCCAGGTTCGCTCGACAAATTAGCGGCGGCAGCCTTAGCTTATGATACAACAATGTTTGCGATGATTAATCAAATCGAACAAGTAGGCTTATCGACGAAGGTCAGCCGTGAGCTACTCGGTTTTTATGACATGATACGTGGCTTCTCACAGATGCAAGATTATTTATCTGTCGCTGAACTGATCGAACAAGTGCTTGATAAGTCAGGTTACCGTGAGATGTTGAAGGCTGAAAAAACAATTGAAGCCGAAACCCGCATTGAAAACATTGATGAGTTTCTCTCAGTGGCACAGCAATTTGAAAAAGACACCGATGATAAATCATTAATCGCCTTTTTAACGGACTTGGCATTAGTGGCGGATGTTGATTCGCTCGAAGATCAAATCAATGCAAAAGATGGGGCAATTACGTTAATGACGCTCCATGCTGTTAAAGGCTTAGAATTCCCGGTTGTTTATTTAGTGGGAATGGAAGAAGGTATCTTCCCACACAGTCGTGCGTTAGCAGACGAAGATGAGATGGAAGAAGAACGTCGAATTGCCTATGTAGGTATTACGAGAGCTGAAAAAGAATTATATTTAACCGCGGCATATTCACGTACGTTGTATGGTCGTTCAACCAGCAATGCAGAATCCCGGTTTATCAATGAAATTCCGGCTGAATTACTCGAACGTGCGAGTGACGCCAAGAACAAGCAAGCGATTCCGTTTGCCACAAAACAACGCTCATACGCCAAAACACCACAGGTTAAAGCGTTGCAAGAAACCGGAGCCAGTGCGGTTAGTTGGACCGTTGGCGACAAAGCAAAACATAAAATTTGGGGAATCGGTACCGTTGTTAGTGTTAAAAATGCCGGTAAATCAATGGAATTGGATATTGCCTTCCCAAGTCCAACAGGTGTAAAACGTCTCTTAGCTGAGTTTTCACCGATTGAAAAAGTATAGGACGGTGTCAAAATGAGTGAACGATTAAATGAATTGAAACAACAAATACAGGCGCTTAGCTATGCCTATTATGTGTTGGATGCACCGACGACAGAAGATAATGTCTACGATGCACTTTATGCTGAATTGGTGGCAATCGAAGCCAAACATCCCGAACTAGTCACAGCTGATTCACCAACCCAACGAGTTGGTGGTATCGTGCTCGATAAGTTTGAAAAAGTACCCCACGATGTTCCGATGCTTAGTATGGGGGATGTTTTTAACGAAGCTGAAATCCGTCAATTTGATCAGCGCGTCCGTAAAGAGCTCGGTGTTGAGCAAGTTTCTTATACCGTTGAACTTAAAATCGATGGACTTGCGTTATCTTTAAAATATGTTGACGGACAACTTGTTCAAGGGGCAACCCGCGGGAATGGAACAATTGGCGAAAACATTACTGCCAATGTACGGACGATTCGTTCTGTGCCATTGAAATTAACAGAACCGTTAACGATTGAAATTCGTGGCGAAGCCTACATGCCGAAACGATCATTTGCGCAGCTTAATGCCCAACGTGAAGTCGACGGATTGGCCTTGTTTGCCAATCCACGGAATGCGGCGGCGGGTTCGCTACGTCAATTAGATACAAAAGTGGCGGCTTCACGTAACTTGGATACTTACTTGTATGCTGTTGCGGATAGTTCCGTGCTTGATGTGACGACACATAGTGAAATGTTAGCCGCGATTGCGGACTTAGGCTGTCACGTCAATCGCGAATATCGAGTGGTTGATTCGATTGAAGCTGTGATGGCTTATATTGCGGAATGGACCGATAAACGCAGCTCGCTTCCTTATGACATCGATGGTATCGTTATTAAAGTGAACGATTTTGCAGCCCAACGACAGCTCGGTGCTACTGTTAAGGTGCCGCGTTGGATGATTGCCTATAAATTTCCAGCCGAAGAACAGTCAACGCAGCTCATTGATATCGAATTGAGTATTGGCCGTACCGGTGTCGTGACACCAACGGCCATCTTACAACCGATACAATTAGCAGGGACGACGGTACAACGGGCCTCGTTACATAACGCCGATTATATCGCCGCCAAAGATATTCGTCTCAAGGATGAGGTCATCGTCAAAAAAGCGGGTGATATTATTCCAGAAGTGGTCCGCGTTTTATTGGACAAGCGTCCTCCAACGAGCGAACCATACGAGATGCCAACCCATTGTCCATCGTGTGACAGTGAACTGGTGCGTTTAAATACAGAGGTGGCACTCCGTTGTATTAACCCGAAATGTGGGGCACAAATTCGTGAAGGTTTGATTCACTTTGCTTCACGGAACGCAATGAACATTGAAGGACTTGGCGATAAGGTCGTTTCGCAATTACATGACAATGGCTTAATTGCCGACATTGCTGATTTATACAAGTTGACAGTGGCAGATGTGTTACCGCTCGAACGAATGGGCGAAAAATCGGCCGCCAAACTGATGGCCGCGATTGAAGCGTCGAAGGCTAATTCACTTGAGCTGTTGCTGTTTGGCTTAGGTATTCGTCACGTTGGTGCCAAAGCGGCTAAATCACTCGCGCAACACTTTAGCACCATCGCTGCTTTGCAAGATGCAACGAGAGATGAGCTGATTGCGATTGCTGATGTTGGTGAAATTATGGCTGATTCGATTCTGGCTTATTTTGCGAATCCACAAGTGCATGAATTAGTGAATGAACTGCGTCAGGTCAATCTTAATTTAAGTTACACAGGCCCGGTCTTGGCAAATAAGTCAGCCAAGGAACTAGTTTTTAATGGTCAAACAGTGGTATTAACTGGTAAACTAGAACAAATGACACGGACTGAAGCAAAAGACTTGATTGAAAGCCTCGGTGGCAAAGTAACCGGAAGCGTGAGTAAAAAAACTGACGTAGTCGTTGCTGGTGCGGATGCAGGCTCGAAACGGGCTAAAGCAGAAAGCCTCGCGATTCCAATCTGGTCAGAAGCTGATTTACTCGTGTACTTAAAAGATGAAGGTGACCAAAAATAATGAAAAAACTAATTGTAGTTGTTGCCGGTTTAACACTTGCATTGGCAGGTTGTTCACCGCAATTATCAAGTGAAAAAACAGTTGATAACGATAGCTCAAGCAACACAAAAAAAAGAAGCGCAAATCGTTACGAAAAATAATATATCAAGTGATTATTACCGTACGCTTTTGCCGTATAAAGAAAGTCCAACCCGTGGGTTAATCGTCTCTAATTTAAATACGCGTTATGACATTAATGAGATGGAAGTTGGCTTACAACGCATTGCAACAGGCATGTATAATACGGATGATTTTGTCTTCCAAGAAGGACAATATTTGAAAAAGGAAACCGTTGTGTCATGGTTGAATCGGAAGTATTCCGATAAACAACTGAAAGAGAAGAAGTTAAGTGACAGTGATAACGTTGGTCTGAATCCGGAATTCAACGGTAATGGTACCGATCGTAATCCGATTTACTTAGCGCACATCCTCGAGCAAAACTACTTGGAAAACAAAGGGGACACGGTTAATTTAAGTGGTGTCACTATCGGTTTGGCGATGAATTCGGTCGATTATTACCAAAAAGAAAGCTATGGTGCAACCTATACGACACCGATTACGACTGAAAAAATGAAAGCTGAAGGCGAGAAAATGGCTGCGACGATTATTACACGAATGCGTCAAATGAAAGGTCTCTCAGAAGTGCCAATTACAGTAGCCATCTTTGGACAAAACGCCAAAGATGCGATGGTGTCAGGCAATTATATCGCGTCTGCAACAGCTAAAGCCGGTTCATCTGAACTCGATAAATGGAATAGCACCGATGAAAAGTATGTTTTATTCCCATCTGATGATGCCAAAACCAATTATTTAGATGATTATAACTGGTTTAAGAGCTTCTCTGGTGATATTCAAACGTACTTCTCAAACTACAATGGGGTCATCGGACGTGGGTTCTACCAAGGAAAAGAGATGAAACGTGTAACGATTGATATTCCGGTTAACTTCTTTGGCGAAGCAGAGATTATTGGCTTTACACAGTTTGCTGCGGATATGGTGGCGAAACATGTACCATCGAGTGTTGATGTGGAAGTTAATATTAAAACAACTGACTCACAGGCGAATGCCGCTTTAATTACACGTGATTCAGGGAGCAAAAAGGCTGAAGTTCATATCTTTGACCGTTAAAGATGATAAAGGAAGTGGCACGTTCAACAGCAGTTCTAGTCATTCAAGTCATCTTGCAGCCAAAGTCACTTGAACTAACGTTCAAAGTAAAATCAGTTTAATTCGACTTTGTCTACAATCTGAAACGATGTGCCATAGGCGCATCGTTTTTTTCTCGTTCAAATACGTAAACAATTGACCGAAATCATTTATTTTAAAAGGGTTTTCGTGTAGAATAGAGGAGTATGTATCATAAAGTAGATATTTTAGGAGGGTTATTATGTCTGTTATTTCAAAAGCAGAAGTTGAAAAAGTAGCGAGTTTAGCTCGTCTTGAAATTACTGAAACCGAAGCGGAGCAATATGCAACGCAGTTGGAGCAAATTATTCAAATGGTTGAAAAATTAAATGAGTTAGATACGGATAACATCGAACCGACAACACATGCCGTGCCATTAACAAATGTGTTACGTGAAGATAAGGTCGTTGCAGGCTTACCACGCGACGTTGTTTTAAAAAACGCACCAGATTCACAAGATGGCTATATTAAAGTACCATCAATTATGGACTAGTAGGGAAGGAGCCCGATTAAACATGGCATTACTTAATTTAACAATTAAACAATTACATCAAAAATTAGTAGATAAAGAAGTGACGGCAGTTGACTTAGTCAATGAAGTTTACGCTCGCGTAGACGCCGTTGAAGATAAGGTACAAGCCTTCATTACTTTGACAAAAGAAACCGCGTTAGCACAAGCTGCAGCGCTTGATGCTAAAGGCATCGATGCAACAAATGTGCTAGCGGGAATTCCAATCGGTATTAAAGATAATATCGTAACGAAAGATATTTTAACAACAGCCGCATCTAAAATTTTAACAGGATTTGAACCTGTTTATGATGCAACTGTTATGACGAAATTGCATGAAAAAGACATGATTAATGTTGGTAAATTAAACATGGATGAGTTTGCAATGGGATCAACAACCGAAACGTCTTACTATGCAAAAACAGCGAATCCTTGGGATTTATCACGTATTCCTGGTGGGTCTTCAGGTGGTTCAGCAGCAGCGGTTGCTGCCGGTGAAGTCTCTGTTGCCCTCGGATCTGATACAGGTGGTTCAGTGCGTCAACCAGCCGCTTTTTGTGGGGTTGTCGGGATGAAACCAACTTACGGTCGTGTGTCTCGCTTCGGTTTAATTGCCTTTGCGTCTTCACTTGATCAAATTGGGCCCATTACGCGTACAGTCGAAGATAATGCCCTTGTGTTAGAAGCAATTGCAGGTGTTGATGTGCACGATTCAACATCGGTACCACAACCGATAGCTGATTTCACAACTGATATCCATAAAGATATCAAAGGCATGAAGATTGCTGTACCGAAAGAATACTTAGGCGAAGGCGTTCAAGCCGGTGTTAAAGCCCGCGTTTTAGAAGCGATTGAAACACTTAAAGGCTTAGGTGCAACAGTTGACGAAGTGAGTTTACCACACATCGAATACGGTGTGGCTGCATACTATGTCTTGGCTTCAAGTGAAGCTTCATCGAACTTATCACGCTTTGATGGCGTGCGTTATGGTTACCGTTCACCAGAAGCACATGACCTCGAAACGTTATATACAAAAACACGTGCTGAAGGTTTTGGACCTGAGGTTAAACGTCGTATTATGCTAGGTACCTTTGCGTTAAGCTCCGGTTACTATGATGCGTATTATAAAAAAGCGCAACAAGCACGTACGATGATTATTGAAGATTTCAAGAAAATCTTTGCTGATTACGATGTCATTGTTGGACCAACTGCACCAACAGTTGCCTTTAAATCAGGTGACTATGCTAAAGACCCAATCACAATGTACATGAATGACGTCTTAACGATTCCAAGTAACATGGCAGGTGTACCGAGTTTATCAGTGCCATGTGGCTTAAGTGAAAATATGCCAGTTGGCTTACAAATCATCGGGAACCAATTCGATGAAGCAACTGTTTACCGTGTCGGACAAGCATTTGAAACAGCAACTAACTTTAATGAGTTAACAGCTGAATTGTAGGAGGAAGATAGAATGAATTTTGAAACAGTAATCGGACTTGAAGTCCATGTAGAGTTAAAAACAGAATCAAAAGTATTCTCTTCTTCACCTGCACATTTTGGTGCTGAACCGAATACAAACACAAACGTCGTTGATTTAGGTTATCCAGGTGTGTTACCGACCTTAAATAAACGTGCCGTTGAATTTGCAATGAAAGCTGGGATTGCCCTCAATTGCCAAATTAATCGTGAAACGAAGTTTGACCGAAAAAACTACTTCTATCCTGATAACCCAAAAGCTTACCAAATTTCACAATTTGATAAACCAGTTGCTGAAAATGGTTGGATTGATGTGGTTGTTGGCGGCGAAACAAAACGTATTCGTATCGAACGCGTACATTTAGAAGAAGATGCGGGTAAATTAAACCATGCGGGTAAAGGCTATTCATTAGTCGATTACAACCGTCAAGGAACACCGTTAATTGAGATTGTATCAGAAGCTGACATGCGTTCTGCTGAAGAAGCGTATGCGTATCTTGAAGCTTTGAAATCAATCATTCAATACACTGGCGTATCGGATGTGAAAATGGAAGAAGGCTCATTGCGTTGTGATGCCAATATTTCAATTCGCCCATTAGGTCAAGAAAAATTCGGTACAAAAACAGAAATTAAAAATTTAAACTCATTCTCTTATGTTCGTAAAGGAATTGAATTTGAAGAAAAACGTCAAGAAAAAGTCTTACTTGCTGGTGGTATCATTGGTCAAGAAACCCGTCGTTTTAACGAAGCAACTGGCGAAACGTTGTTAATGCGTGTCAAAGAAGGATCAGACGATTACCGTTACTTCCCAGAGCCTGACTTAGTGAACTTAGTGATTGATGATGCGTGGATGGAAGCTGTTAAAGCAGAAATCCCTGAATTACCTGATTCACGCCGGACACGTTACATTAACGAATGGTCAATTCCAGCGTACGATGCGATGGTCTTAACCTTAACAAAAGAAATGTCTGATTTCTTTGAGGCAACAGTTGCAAGTGGTGCCGATGCGAAACAAGCGTCTAACTGGTTAATGGGTGAAGTATCAGCGTACTTAAATGCCGAACAATTGGAATTACATGACACAGCGTTAACACCTGACAACCTTGCGGGCTTAATTAAGTTGATTGAAGACGGTACGATTTCATCTAAAATCGCTAAAAAAGTTTTCCGTGATGTGATTACAGAAGGTGGCAACCCTGAAGAAATCGTTAAAGCTAAGGGCCTCGTGCAAATGTCTGATGCGGGCGAATTAACAAAAATCATTACAGCGATTATCGATGCGAACTTACAGTCGGTCGAAGACTTTAAAAACGGTAAAGATCGTGCCGTTGGTTTCCTTGTTGGTAAAACAATGAAAGAAACTAAAGGACAAGCGAATCCGAAAATGGTTAACCAAATCATTGTCGATGAATTAAATAAACGTTAAATATTTGATAAAAGTACTTATTCAGCTGTTTTATACGGTGGGATAGGTGCTTTTTCTATTTGAAGTAAAGTAGGTTAGTTTTATGGAAAAGTGAGTGTTTAAAGCGTTACAAAATATTTTCCGAAAAGCTTTTTTATTTTTGTTTACGCCGATAGTTAAATTAAGTTAGACAATTGACCTATAAACATCTCTACACCAAATGTGCTTGTAATGATAGAAGCCTATTTCCAAACGAAACAATCTGTTTTAACCGGATTGAAGATACTAGGATGTTCAAGACAACGATTGATAATGTCTACAAATTTTTTAAAGAAAAGTTCCTCGGCCAGTGCTTTTTATCAAAAACACAAAGAAAATAAAACATATTGTGGCAGACGACCGATCATTTTAAGTACGGATCAACAAACCTACATTCAGAAAATGACGGCTAAAGGTTAGCCACCTGATGTATAGCTATTTCATGTTCTGGTAGAACGCTCTATTGCCTATTTAAAGCCAACTACTTCGGTATCACAAAGCTACCAATGAAAGGTAAACGTAAGCCAAACGGACACAACGAACGTCGAGGAAGGCGATACAATTGTCGGTGTTTATCATAAAAGTGAAAATCAGCAAATATCGAAAAAGAGACGACGGATTGTTTACAATCTATTCTCAAAAACATGTTTAAATCACTCACGTTTGATTGTGGAAAGAAATAAGTAACTCCAATGAGAGCTCTATTTTTTTTGCAGAGACTGGAACACCTTCACAACGCGGGCTAAACGAAAATTCTAACGGCATTTTACGTAGAAAAGGCTTGCCAAAAAAGCTGGACTTTTACCAAGTTAACCAAAACTTCGTTTCAGCTGTTGCTTCAAAAAGAAATCACATACCAAGAAAATCATTAAACTACCGGACAACATTGGAAGTATTTTTGAGTTACGTAAATGAAGAACAATTGTCCAGCTTAAATTGGCAAATAATAGGGTTATTTATGGGGCATGTATATACTACAGAAATATAACCTTAAATATAACGATACATTTGGTTAATAATATCTTATTTGCTTTGCTTCCATACACAGGCATGTTCATAGAGGGATACTTGTAATTGTTTGTCATTTCACTAGTTATTTGATACTATCTAATTGTGACTATAATCTGATAATGGGGACTGATTTGATGACTGAACATCTTGATGAAAAAGAGCATTACACGATAATAGAAACGACTATACATAAGGAAAAAGGAGTTTGTTTATGAAACATAGAGACATTCAAGTGAAATCAAAGAAAATACTAGCAACAATTCTATTAACGACAACATTTTTCACAGTAGGATTTTCAACTATGACAGCTTCTGCGGACATCAATCCTGATACCGTAAAAGCAGAGGAACTGGAAAAGAAATTACCACAACTGATGGGTGGGGAAATTGATTCTAAGATTTTAGAACAATATAACGTAATCGGTAAAGTATCTGATGATAACGGTTTCACTCACTATGTCATGCAACAAATGGTTAATGCTATTCCAGCAGAAAACGGTGAATTGCACGTGCATGTCAACAAAGACAATATCATCACATCTGTTACAGGTGATGTGAACGAAAAAGAGATTCATTTGAATGGTAAAATCACAGTTGATGAAACAAAAGCGCAAGACATAGCAAAAGCTGCTTTTGGAGCTGAAGATGGCTTTGTATATCAAATCAAACAGTATGCAACGACAGACGGAATTGCATACTGGCAAGTAAGTGTCGGAAGTAAAGAAGGTTCAGAAACAGCTACAGTTTATAAAGTAGACGCAATGAATGGAACCATTATTGAGACTTACAAAGCCAACCATGATGTTGCAAATATTTCAGGGAAAGCATCAACAGGTATAGGGAAAACAACCGCAGGAAAAGACGTCACTTTCCCAACGTTAGTAGACCAACAGGGCACACACTATATGCAAGATTCTCCAGCAGATGACGCAAAGAATACCGTACTTGATATTCTTTCAGTTAAAAAGGATGCTAGAAATAATAAATTATATTCAGTTGGAATTATTAATAGTATCAATGGGCAGTTCACAGATAGAGGTGCGGTAGATGCTTATATAAATGGACGTGCTGTTTATAACTACTACAAAAATAACTTTAACTTTAGAGGAGTAGATGGTAAGAAACAACAAATTGTGTCTATGGTCAATGACTCATCAAGTCCAAGTAATGCTTTTTGGGATCCAAGTTCTCAGACAATGAAATACGGTGCGCGTAATGGATTGTCACTTGCTGCAGCAATGGACATAGTCGGTCACGAAACAACACATGGGGTGATTAATAATAGTTCAAATCTTGATTATAAAGGTCAATCAGGTGCACTGAATGAATCCCTTGCAGATACTTTCGGTCACTTCATGGATAACAAAGACTGGACAATGGGCGAAGATATTGGTTGGATTTTACGTGATTTTGAGCATCCAACTAATCACAATCAACCAGACCACATGAATAATTTTCAAAACTTACCAGAAACAAATGACCAAGGTGGAGTACACATCAACTCTGGTATTATGAATAAGGCAGCTTACAATGTGATTAATGCGATTGGTCAAGAAAAAGCACAACAAATTTTCTTTACAGTAATGCGTCACTACTTAAACCATGCCTCAGACTTTAACCAAATGAAAGAGGCAATGGTGCAAGCATCACATGACTTATATCCAAATGAGCCACAAGTAGCGGTTGAAGTGAACAACGCATATGCAAATGTGGGTCTGGGTGAAATAATTAATAATATTAAACAATCAAATATCTTACCAGAACAACAAATTGAAGTGACACAAACAGACAACGTGACATCGATAGAATTCAGCGAAGAATCTGGGACCTTACCAACTATTTACGGTCAAAAAGAAGAAAAAAATAAAAAAACGGTCAGCCTAAAGATAAAAAAGAATTCAAAAAATCAGGTTCAATATTTGATATGTTAAACGAAATGTATGGTTGGGACTTGTAAGAAACATGGACTCCTATAATCTGGGGTCTGTTGCAGAGTTATAAATCGCCGAGAGTAAAATTAAGCGAGACAAATAAAAAAGCCATTTTGTGCGACACTCAAAATAGTTCCGACCAAAGAATTATTTTGAGTGAAGGCAAATGACCTATAAACATCTCTACACCAAATGTACTTGTAATGATAGAAGCCTATTTCCAAACGAAACAATCTGTTTTAACCGGATTGAAGAGACTAGGATGTTCAAGACAACGATTGATAATGTCTACAATTTTTTAAAGAAAAGTTCCTCGGCCAGTGCTTTTTATCAAAAACACAAAGAAAATAAAACATATTGTGGCAGACGACCGATCATTTTAAGTACGGATCAACAAACTTACATTCAGAAAATGACGGCTAAAGGTTAGCCACCTGATGTATAGCTATTTCATGTTCTGGTAGAACGCTCTATCGCCTATTTAAAGCCAACTACTTCGGTATCACAAAGCTACCAATGAAAGGTAAACGTAAGCCAAACGGACACAACGAACGTCGCGGAAGGCGATACAATTGTCGGTGTTTATCATAAAAGTGAAAATCAGCAAATATCGAAAAAGAGACGACGGATTGTTTACAATCTATTCTCAAAAACATGTTTAAATCACTCACGTTTGATTGTGGAAAGAAATAAGTAACTCCAATGAGAGCTCTATTTTTTGCAGAGTACTGAACACCTTCACAA
>NZ_AODH01000035.1 GCF_000525915.1 Brochothrix campestris FSL F6-1037
TGGAATCATTCGAAGATTCATTCCAAAAGGAGTTCTGTCAGTGATGTAAGTGATCAACTTGTCCAAAGGATTCAAACATGGATGAATAATTTGCCACGTCGGATTTTAGGATTTCAAACACCAAAAGAGCTATTTTTAGAAGAAATTACAAAACTTCAGCTGTTCACAAATTAAAAAGTAAACTTACTATCATGATTCGGCACGTGGTGGCTAACTTATTCTTGCAATTCATGGTTTCAATATCTTCTTTTGACATTCTTCCGCTCAATGGCACATTAGCTTCTGTATATTGTACACTTCCGTTGACTACAAATGTGCCTATTGGAATACCTGTTAAAATACGATATTCTGGAACGTCTTCTTTATATCCCGAAAGTTCCCCATCTACCCATTTTAAAATTGTCTCATCTTGTAAATCTGTTAAAATAACTTTTAAACGAAGTAAAATCGTTTCTAAATTCCCTTCATTTTTCACAAAATCTTTTAGTAACTGACTTTTAGCCAATACTTACCCCCCCTAAAAAAGTTCTTCCATGGTTTGTTTTATATATTTATTTTTTATTAATAAATCGTACGGATGATTCTTTCTTTTTAAAGCCTGGTTCTGTGTCAGAAATTTTGAAAGAGTTGAATAATCCTTTAATAGCAATGAATTAAGCAACATTTCAGTAGGTGCGGTTTTATTGAATTTCACTACATTTTAATATCTTCGCACCTTAATACGTACCCAAAAATACATGTGAATCAGAACAAGACTACTTCTATAACCATCATTCATCTTAAACATTGCGTTTAACTTTCAACAAAAAAAACGGTTGGCAAGGATTTTTTTTCATTACTTTTTTTTAATTACCTAGCTTTATTTAAGAATACGTTATACTTGATACTTTTATAATATAAGAAACTATTGATAATACTATACCCTTTCCATCAATTAAAATTTCATTTCACGACAAAAAAAAAGCTATTTTGAGAAATATTAACCAATAGTAAAAATTATCATGCTATCTTTTGTATGTAATAAAAATTATTTAAAGGAGGGTGTTTCATCATGCACAAGGTAAAAAAATTAAACAATCAAGAGTTACAACAGATCGTGGGAGGTTACAGTTCAAAAGATTGTCTAAAAGATATTGGTAAAGGAATTGGTGCTGGTACAGTAGCTGGGGCAGCCGGCGGTGGCCTAGCTGCAGGATTAGGTGCTATCCCAGGAGCATTCGTTGGAGCACATTTTGGAGTAATCGGCGGATCTGCCGCATGCATTGGTGGATTATTAGGTAACTAGGAGGTTATATTTATGAAAAAAGAACTATTGAATAAAAATGAAATGAGTAGAATTATCGGCGGCAAAATAAATTGGGGAAATGTTGGCGGTTCTTGTGTTGGAGGTGCAGTAATTGGAGGCGCCCTCGGTGGACTAGGTGGAGCTGGCGGAGGTTGCATTACAGGAGCTATCGGAAGTATTTGGGATCAATGGTAAAAACTATACTATTTTCGGTTGTAATTTCATTCGTTGCATTATGTAACTTTTTAATAAAAAAAAGATGTGTCTTTCAAAAAAAAAAATTATTTTTAACAGGTTCTATTGCTGTCTTTCTAATTATCTATGATTTTCTATGGATTATATTCTCTAACTAGTACAAAGCTATATCTATATGTGTTAAATAATTATATAACAATAATATATATAATTATTTCATCTGCATCATATTTTATTTCAGGATACTTTATGATGCAGTTTGTATTATATGTCTTTTAAGCAATGGAATTATGATTCATTATTTTAATTTATGAGGTGATTATATTTGAAAAAAATATTCACAGGTATTTTAAGTATTTTTTGAGCATAATATTTGTATTATCATACTTTCCTCAAAATATTTATGCAGAAGAATCTAATGTCGTATTAAACGAAAAAGAAACACAATCTATTACCGATGTCTCAGCGGAACAATATCTATCAAATATACAAGGAATCAAAGCTCCTACAGGAAAGGAGTTACTCAACATTATGCACTCAGACGAAACCTATTTTCTATATATAGGTTATGAATCCTGTCCCTATTGTAGAGAATTTTCTAGAACCCTGTCCTCTTTTAAAACACAAAATTCATTTCCCATCTATTATGTTGATCTTGAAATAAACTATAGTACTGATTTATCATCTGAGGAATTTACTGAATTTAAGTTGTTTTTTGATAAAAAAATTGGAGCCTTGTATACGCCGACATTTGTACGTATCGAACACAAAACCCCAGTTTCCGGATTCATCGGCGGTAGCACAACTATACAACAATTACAAAGTATTAACAGCTAAAGCAAATAACAAATATATTTACTAAAATAAAACGTGATTAAAGAATTATCTTTTTGAGACGTTTTATTTTAGTTTTTTTACTTTAAGATTAAAATTAACGATTTTATGATTTTTTACACGTTTCTATCCAATTAAAGGTTATCCTTCTGATAAGAAATGAAATTTTCAGAAGGATGAGAATATTAAATGGAAAAATTTAAACTAATTAAACAACATGATGAAAAAGATTGTGGCGTAGCTTGCTTATCAATGATTTTAAATACGTATGGAACAAAAATTCCAATAAGCAAATTAAGAAATATGGCAGGAACAAATAGTCAAGGTACGTCTGCCCTTGGATTGGTGTGCGCGTTAGAAACATTGGGATTTGAAAGTGAAGTTTACCAGACTGATAGTACTATTTGGAAAGAAGAGTCCTTGATATTTCCCTTTATTGCTCATGTTGTCATAGATAAGTCATTTTTGCATTATGTCGTAATTTATGGATATAAAAATGGAAAAATTTTGTTAGCTGACCCAGCTAAAGGAAAGCTAACAAAAACTCCAGATGAATTTGGAAAAGAATGGACAGGCATCGTACTATCCACATCGCCAACACCTAATTATAAAGCTATTAGAGATAGCTCTCATGGATTATTTCATTATCTACCTCTGTTAAAAGAACAGAAAAAAATGATTATGGCTATTATATTTCTGTCTTTAGTACTAACTGGAATAGGAATCGTTGGATCGTATTACTTTCAAATTATTATAGATAAGATTATCCCATCAAACTCAATAAATCTATTATCTATCATCTCTATAAGTCTTTTAACTATTTATATAACACAAGCAATTTTACAATATATAAAACAATATTTCTTGATAAAACTTGGACAACGCTTAAGTTCTATAATCATGTTAGGATACTTTCGACACGTATTAAGACTACCTATGAATTTTTTTTCAACAAGAAAATCTGGAGAGATTATCTCTCGATTTTTAGATGCAACTAAAGTTATTGATGCTCTAGCAAATAGTACACTATCCCTTTTTCTTGATGTTTCAATGTTGTTAATAATTGGAGCCTCACTTTTTATACAGAATAACCTTCTATTTTTAATAAGTTTTACCACTGTACCCATATATACCTTGATAGTCTATGTTTTTATAAAACCCTTTAATCAATCGAACGAAGAACAATTAGAAGCTGGGGCAGTTCTTAATTCTCATATTATAGAAAGTCTAAAAGGAATTGAGACGATAAAATCATTTAATGCGACAGATCAAATATACAGTAATATAAAAGATCAGTTTCAAGATATGATGGTGAAATCATTAAAAAAAGAGAATCTGGATAACTTACAAGCAAATTTAAAAATGGCATTACAAGCTACTAGTACAACAATTTTACTCTGGATAGGAACATCACTTGTTCTTAAAGGACAATTGTCTATCGGGCAACTTATAACTTATAATGCGTTAATGGCATATTTTACAACACCTTTACAAAATATTATCAACTTACAAGTCAAAATCCAAGCTGCCAAGGTAGCAAACGATCGTTTAAATGAAATATTCTATTTAGAACAAGAACATTTATGCGAAGATTCCATATTAAGCCTGTCTACTAGCTGCATGGAAAAAAACTTAATTGATATAACAAACCTATCATTCGCTTACGGATTTGAGGAAAATGTGCTTAATAACATCTCATTCTCAATACTACCTAATGAAAAAATAGCGATTGTGGGAATGAGTGGATCTGGCAAATCAACACTGGCAAAATTATTAGTAAATTTTTACGAAACTCAAAGCGGCACTATCCATATACATGGAATTCCTATTCAAGAAATACCGAAAGCAACACTCCGAAATTCGATTAGTTATGTATCACAAGAAACCTTTTTCTTCAGTGATAGTATATATAAGAACTTAATTTTTGGATTAGAGTTAGAACCTTCTATGGAAGAGATTATTTGGGCATGTGAAATAGCTATGATTAGAGAGTATATAGAGAGCTTACCTCTAACTTACTTATCCGTTATTGAAGAAGATGCGAGTAACCTTTCAGGTGGGCAGAAACAACGGTTAGCTATCGCAAGAGCCTTATTAAAAAAATCTGACATAATCATTTTCGATGAAGCAACAAGCGGGTTAGATACACACTTAGAGTACGCGGTCATCCAAAACTTAATGAATCTAAAAAATAAAACTATTCTATTCATAGCTCATCAACTTTCAATTGCAAAAGGATGTGATCGAATAATCGTTTTGGAAAATGGAAAACTTGTTGAGTTCGGAACTCACGATCAACTTAGTGTTTCAAAAGGTACGTATGAAAAATTATGGAGAATGTTAACGATTGCATGAATGCAACTACCTAATTTTAATTTTTCTTGTTATAATTAAGATAAGTCTAATAACAGGATGTGGTTAAGATTATTTTTCTTGATTTAGTCTCCTACTTTTTTAAAGATTTTTTTGATTTGATTTTATTGTTCTTATTGATCCGTATTTTAACAAATATAAAGAATAAATCATTCTACGTTATTTTATCGGCGCTTATATTCCCCCTTACTTTACTTTCTGTAACAGACGTTCTAATTACCGGAATATCAATAACTTTTCTATTTGTTTTATTAAGAATAAAATCATGGAGTAAATCTTCAACTAGCCGAATTGATGAGCTAATTGGTTTTTTAATTTCTTTATCACTCTATGCAATTGCTCCTCTTCTCTCATCCATCATTGTAACCAGTTGTTTGAATCTGAAAATGGATTCTTTAGCGCAAAACGGATTGTTAGTAGTTAGTACAATGGTTGGATTAGATTGGTTATTTGCGATTGGAATTGCCTATTTAATAAAGAAAAAATTTTTTAAAAGGTTCTTTTCTTAATTCTGAAAAAAAAAATTTTTACAATACAGCTTGTAGTATTTTTAGCCTTTGTTTACTTATTCGCTGAAATATTGAGAAAAATGCAGGTCCTAGGTACACTTCAAAATATTATGGTTGGATTTTTATTTGCTCAATTTTCCTTTACTATGTTCCTAACCTATTTTTCTTTTAAAAAAAAATAGAGATAGAACTGAATTAGAAAATTTAAAAGAACAAATAGCTATGATGAATATTTATACAAAAGATATTGAAAGAAATTATCAAGAATTACAAAAATTCCGCCATGATTACAAAAATTTGTTGCTCGCTTTAAAAACAACTCAGAATACTTCAGAAATCAATCATCAGTATTTAAATAAAATGATAGAATATTCTTATCACATTATTGATACAAATATTATGCGTTTTTCTGATATTCAAAATATAAAAATACCTTCAATTAAATCACTGATAATTGCTAAGCTTTCACAAGCTAAACAGACTGGATTAACTATCACGTTTGAATGCTTATCGCCGATTAATAATATCAACTTTAATGAAGTCAAACTTATTCGTGTCTTAGGTATTCTTCTAGATAACGCTATAGAAGCTTCAGAAAAGTCACAACAGAAAAAAAATTACCGTTTTATTTATAGATTCACCAGACTCATTAGAAATTTCAATTGAGAACTCATACTTTGGAAACCTTGTAGATTTCTCAGCAATGAACAAAGAAGGCTATAGTACAAAAGGAAAAAATAGAGGCTTAGGCCTCTCAAATATTCAAGATATTCTCAATGAAAACAAACAAGTAGCATTCAATCACTATGCTGATAACGATATATTTGTTTCTATATTAACTATACGAAAGAGTGAGTAATTTGACACTACCAATTATTCTTTGTGACGATGACATTATTTTAATGTCTCACTATAAAACAATAATAACAAACTGGATTATGATTAACGATTACGATATGGAGTTAGTGTTATCTACCACTGATCCAGATGATATTTCCCTTTACATTTCTAAGAATAAGATAACCAATAGTTTATTCTTTTTAGATATTGACTTAGGAAATAGATTGGATGGAATAGACATTGCGCAACACATCAGAAATGAGAATGAGTTTGCACAAATTGTTTTTATTACCTCTCATCGAGAGCTGGCTTTAGAAACCTTGAAACGTCAAATATCTCCTTTGGACTTTATAGTTAAAGATGACAAAACTGAAAAAAAAACAAATAGAAAATATTCTGGATGGACGTCACACTAAAACCTTTATAGATCACAGTTCCAACAAGCAACATCTATCTTTTATGATAGGATCAAGAAATATTCGTATTGATGTTTCCTCTATTTATTTTTTAGAAACATCAATTACTCCCCATAAAATCATCTTATACGGGGATAATATTATGTACGAATTTTATGGTAAAATGAATGATTTGGAAAAAGAAAATAAAGAGCTTCTACGTGTTCATAAATCTTTTTTAGTTAATCCAAGCCACATCAAATCAATAGATTTCAAAACTCGTACAATTATCTTTCCAGAAGAATATATGTGTAACTTTTCTTTAGCAAAATCAAAATATTTAAAAAAGCTATAAATAATTTAGAAAAACAGTTTCATAAATCATCTATTGTATTTACATTTTTTCAACTCTGCTTAAATTACCGTCATCTAGTATTTGAGGATTGAATTTTGCTGTTTCACGATGTATAAAACACTAACTAATTAGAATTAGTTATAATTTTGTTATCAATAAAGGAGGGTATCAAATGCTAAAGAAAAAAACATTATCTCAAAAAGAATTGAAAACAATTATGGGAGGAACCCCTGGAGGCTTTGACTTTGTTACTGCTGGACCAAATGCTGCTCAAAACATTTTGAATTCTATTAGAAATTACTTTAAATGATATGCTTTGTCACCAAAAATTATATTGAGCATTTTTATCTACTCCAAATTTTTGTTAATATCTGAAAATACAAAAATAATTCAGTCAGTGGTAAATAAATCTATTATGTACTTTCTTTACCACTGATTAGATATGTATAGAGTGTGAGTAATTCATTTTAATTACTTCATACTCTATTTATCTAACCAATTATAGTAATCATCAAAAGTTGATTCCGCATATAGTTTCAATAGCTCTGGGTGTAAGAGTTGAAATACTTTGATTATTTCCTGGATGGCTGTTCTGAAATTTTATAAAGTTGAAAAACACTATAAAAGCGGGATTTACAGCAAACTTTTAAGGGAAATAGTTTCACTAAATTTTATTGAATTTTAGATACTCGTTACCACCGTTCGTAACCAAAAATAAATAAATTGCACATCAGAATATATACTTTCCATTAATATAAAAATTCAAATAAAGAAGTCAACAGCATTCTTTGCTGTTGACTTCTTTATTTGGGTTACTTGATTAGACATCTGTTTCTATCTTTCAAACCAATCATAATAATCGTCAGAAGTTGTTTCTGCATATAGTTTCAATAACTTTGGTCGTAGTGATTGGAACACTTGTATTAATTCATTTCCCCCAAAAAAAGTCGAGAAATGTTTTCCTGTCAATTCTTCAGACAAATCAGAAATAAGCTTTTCTGTTTCCTCTTCATTTGCAAGAATATTAATTAGCTTCCCAACAAGATATCCATCATCAAAAGAGATTTCTTTCTCTTTTAACGTTCCCTCGTAATAATTTTCTATGGCAGTCATAATCTTTTCTGTATCCCCATAGTCAAAATCTCTGGTTGCTTCGTAGTAACCCATTACTTCCGAGCTAAGGAAAATAGTCGCATCCTCTCTCTTACTCTCGTCTAAAGAGGTACGCTCTTTAAGATAAGTTAATGCTAGCCCTTGAATATGCTCTCGTAATAACTTAGAATGGATTTCCGCATAACAATCATCAATAAAGCCTTCTACTGGATAACCAAAATCCGTTTCCCATCCCGTATTTTTAAAGTCTCCAGTTAAAAAGTCTTCTTTCATTTTTAATGGCACCTCAGGATGATCCTTTAATAATGCTTCTTGTCCTCGTACCAATAAATAGGCTTGAATATACTCTTCTATTTCACCAAAATAAAACCAGCCAACTGGTTTACCACTAAGCACTGAAACCTTCTCAACAACTTCTAATGGAGCTAAAGAATACCCTCTAACATACGAGTTAATCGTTGTCTTAATTAGCCCCAAGCGATTGCCATATTCACTAAAAGAAAGCCCTAGTTCATCCTTCACTTCTCTCAAACGGCTTCCAACCTGCTCTTTATTCGGTTTTAATAATCCAAACATTTCCAGTTCCTCCTGCGTCATTTCATGGTATCTAACAATATTTTGTAGTAGCTCATAATTGATTATAGCACATCGTATACATTTTCGTATATATTTTTCTCGAAAAAGTATTGACTACGTATATAAATTCGTGTATGATAAATTTGTAGCGGTACCCTACAAAAAAAATTTAACCAAATCGTGTATAAAAACGTGTAAAGAAAGAAAGAACCTGCATGGCAGTAAAAATTAATGATCTAACATTACCAAAAGAAAAACTAGAAACAGAGTATCAAGTTGTTCAAGTCTCACGGTGGCAAAAAGACGGCGAAGTGCTTGGCTGGACGTATGAATGCGTACTTCCAAAGTTACGATTTGAAAAAATCAGCGTCAAAGTTAAAAGCGAAACTCCTGTAATCACTAAAGACGCACTGGATGAACAAGGAATGGCAATCATTCGATTTGACAACCTCCTGATTACGCCTTGGGGACGTGTAAATGGGCAATTTGTTAGCTATGGATTAGCCGCTGTTGCCAACAAAGCCACACTCATTCCAAATAAATGACCGAATATTTCACCGCTCATGACGTGTTAGAAAAAGTAGAGGGGTTAAATTCCCTCTCTACTTTGAACAAGTGGGCGAATTTTATCCAAAAAAAATGTGATTACCAATTCCACTATGATTATATTCGTTTTGCCAGTCACACCAGCACCAAAAAAAACATCAATCATCGCAAAACTAGAATGTTTACAGTAGAAGAAATCCAAAAGTTTCAAAAAGTAGTTGAATTGATTCCAACACTTGGCAGAGACAATTCTTTGCGGATTTTTTTTGATAAGAAGCATCATTTAGACGCCATGAAGCATAGTGATCTAATGACTGAAATCATCAAGCAAGTTGAAGTAAGGTTGAAAACTAGAGAAGAATCATTCCAAACCTTAACACAACAGGTTCAACGATTAGAAAGACAATATCAAGCATTGGAACAACGCTTCATTCAGCTTGAGGAAGTCCCCGCTACACAGGAGCAAACTTCCAGCGGGTGGTTTCGACGGAAGCGGTAGAGCTATCAAAGCTCACGCCGTTTTCCGCTCGAAAATCAACCACATGATGGATGATTGCTCTGGAAGAAAGGCGCAGACTTTCTTCCTACTTAACTTGATTTATAGAACACTATCTGGCGAAAAAACAAAAGGGTTTATAAAAATCGTTCTTTGATAATTAAATACTAAATAAGAACACTCAATTTCTATCGGTAGGAGTGATTACGATTGCTACATGGATACAATCAAAAAATCATTGAAACTCCTACGTACATTGAAATTTGGGAATATGAACAACCAATACTAGCAAAAAAGAAAAAATTGTGAATGATGAAAAAAAAAGAAAAACCTGACTGGTTGAAAAATACAAAATACACATTTGATGAATTAACTGCAAAAGGACAATATGATAGCCTAAAGAGAAAACAAAAACATTATAAAAGCCAACGCTTTGCCGTTGCCCGATTAATTGATACAAACTTTGATAACCAAACTAAATTCTTAACACTAACCTTTAAAGAGAATATAACGGACATATCTTATACAAATAGTGAGTTTAAAAAATTTATGAAACGACTTAATTATCAACTATACAAAACAAAGAAATCCCAAATCAAATATTTGGCTACGTGGGAGAAACAAAAACGTGGTGCTATTCACTACCATATTGTCTTATTCGAATTTCCTTACCTACCTCATTCACAACTTGTTCAAATTTGGGGACATGGAATTATAGGAATCAATCGAATTGATGTTGATAGCGCTGAGAATAGAGGTCGATATGTGAGTAAATATTTCGATAAAGATTTAGAACTAAAGGAACATAAGAAAAAAAGCTTTCTTCAAGTCTCAAAATCTAAAGAAACCTATTGAAACTAAAAAGCTCACAAATAAACCTTATGAAGTAAAAAATCAAGAAATACTATTTACAAACAATTATGTAAGGAAAAGTCCTGTCTTCTTTCAGAGTTGGGATGAACAAGGTGCCCCTCGTAAAGAAATGGGCTTTGAAGAACAAAACGTTCGCTATACGAAAATAAAAAAATATGGAGGAACACATAAATGAACGAACTCACTATTTTATTGTCTGACTCTCAAAAGAAAGGGTTACAGGAAACAATCCACCAGCTATTAGAAATTGAAATCACACAATTTCAAACTGATTTAGGATTAAATAAGCGATATCTTAAAAAGCTACAATTATGCCAATATCTCAATCTTTCCAATAATACTATTTATAAATTAATTATAGAAGGACTACCTCGAATTAATATCAATGCCGTATTGCTTACAAAATTCAACTTTATCGGCAACCATGTTATCTAAAGCCATCATCGCGCCTTGCCATGAAGGTCCTTCTAAACCTACATAAATGCCTGTAATAATACGCGAATAAATATCAACAATGGCATAAACTACAGGCCTACCAATAATTCGATTTACATCAAAAGAACTCACTAAATAAATATCTGCAATCGTTGCGTCAATTTGAAAACGTGTGCCTGGTCCATTTGTTTCAACCTCAGAATTACTTAATAAGGGACGATGCTTTAGATCGTATTCTTTTGCACTTTTGCGAAATTCGATGTCCTTCTTAGGGTCTTCCAATTTCTTAAACCAATAATAAAACTGGTGGTATGATGGAATTCGATTCGGCTCCCAAATACGGTAATGGATTTCTCCGTTTTCTTTATAGCGGTCTGAGTAAAAGTCCCGCAAAATAAATCCATATACGTCCTTTAATGAATAGTTATTTGCTTTACGGTAATATTTATTTATCACGTGTTCAAATTGCGTTTTAATCTCATCTGTAATGTTAATGCCACTTCGATACTCTCCATTAACTGTCACCCTACGTGGACGTCCTACTTTTTCAGCACTTAATTTTTTTGTCTTACCTCGACCACCTGAATTTGCATAATCAGGAAGCATCGCGTTTTTATTCATGCCACGCTGCCAATACCGGCTGAGTAATTTTTTTTACCTTCGTTTTTCCTAGTCCACTCTGTTCTGAAATCTCTCTAATTTTCGCTTCGCGTCCTTGTTTCTTCAAAAGCTCATTCATATTTGGTAGTAAATACTTTTCAACCGTTTCCCAATCTTCATCACGCTTATTTTTTTGTATAACCGTTAATTCACTATCTGGGATTGCTCTCGCAAATGGATCGGTCACTATAAGTAAATCCCCTTGATTAAGCTCTAATTCTAAATGACTGTATAGCTCTCTTTTTGGCATAGCGCTTGTTGTATCGATGTTTACGACATAGACATAGGATTGTTCAATTTCAATAATGCGAATGCGCTGTGAATCAGCTGTGTACTGCAATACTTGGTTAATATAAATCATCCGTACTTCACCTTCTTCAGCTTGCTTTCATCAATTGATTGAATAACAAGTGGTTGCTCTACGTTTAGCGGTTCTAACATATCAATTCGAATTGTTTTCGTTGCGAGTAAATGATAAAACAATGTCATTCCACTACCTAAAGGCAAATGCGTATCCCTATCAAATGCATTCGTAATAGCTCGAATACTTTCATCATTCGTTAAAAGGCGCTGTAATAATGCCATAGACAAGTCTTCGATATACTGACCGCTTAAGCTTTGAAAAGCGTCATAATGCTCAAGGCTGTAATAATCATGAATATAGCTAATATTTCTCGCCATTTCTTTCGGGATTTCTAGCTCCGTTACAATGCCCCAATCAATTTGCCTTCTTTCCCAATACACACGTTCAATCTCAAATTTCTCAATGACACGTTCTTTTAATAGCTCGTCCTTCATTTTGATTGTTCTAGCAAGTTCAACAAGCCCTTCACCTTTATCTACGGTTAATAAAAAATCTGTTGTCATCACAATAGGCTCATGCGTTTTTGGGTCTGTAGGATGTTTAATTCCTAACTCATCTGCAATGACAATTGTTTCTTCCAACGGTAGTAAAGGAAATTGCTCTCGAATATCAACAACAAAATCTGAGTATTCAGTTAAATAAAAGTGGTTTCGTTCCAAATCTGATAGAAATTCATGCTGTCTGTTTGTTTTAATGCCTTTTAAACGTGTGGAACGCCCTTTTGAAGCAACGTCTTGAATGTTTAGCCAAGGTTTATACTCAGAGCCAACGCCAGAACCGCGACCTTCTTTAATCCACTTTTCGATTTTAGATGTTCTTGCTCGTTTAGACATAAAAAACACCCCTTTAGACAAATATAATCTAAAGGGGTGTTTCATCGCAACTTTTTTACAACCGTCGCGACTTTATTTTAAACATCGTATCTTTTTTATAAACGTCGCAACTTTATTTAAAAGCTACATTGAATGAGCTGAATTAACTTTCACTACTCAACTGTTACTGATTTTGCCAAGTTACGTGGTTTATCCACATCACAGTCACGCGCCAATGCCGCATAGTAAGCGAACAATTGCGTGAACACGACTGACACAAGTGGTGTCAGTTCTAAGGCTGTGTTCGGAATTACAAACGTATCTTCTGGTTGAGCTAAGCTCTCTGTCACAACGGTTGCAACATGTGCACCACGTGATTGCACTTCTGAGCAATTGCTACGGATTTGGAGCTGTGTATGCGGTTGTGTAATTAAGGCAATCACAGGTGTGTTATCTTCGATGAGAGCAATCGTCCCGTGTTTCAATTCACCACTTGAAAAGCCTTCAGCTTGAATGTATGATATTTCTTTCAGTTTTAAAGCCGCTTCGAGTGACACAAAGTAATCAACACCACGGCCTAAGAAGAAGGCATTTCGTGTTGTCGCTACATAATCATGCACCAACTGCTGAATCTGCTCTTTTTCATCAATGATTGTTTGCATTGCATTGGCAACAATCCCTAATTCATGCACCATGTCGTTCGTTTGAGTATGGCCGTTTGCCTTACCTAACGTTTCAGCTAAAATGCTCAAGACAGCAACTTGGGCTGTATATGCCTTCGTTGAAGCAACGGCAATTTCAGGGCCTGCGTGTAACAATAACGTATGGCTTGCTTCACGTGATAAGGTTGAACCGGCCACATTTGTTAATGTGATTGCAGTGTGGCCAAGTTGTTTAATTTTAACGAGTACTTGGCGACTATCAGCTGTTTCACCACTTTGTGAGATAAACAAGAATACTGGTTTCGCAGACAACAACGGCATATCGTAACCAAATTCACTGGCAACAACGACTTCAACCGGAATCCCGGCTTTTTCTTCAATCAGTTTGCGTCCAATTAAACCGGCATGGTAGCTCGTACCACAGGCCACAATATAGAGGCGATCAGCTGCATTAATTGCTGCCATCAAGTCGGCATCAATTGTAAACGAGCCGTCTTTTGCTTGGTATTTTTGAACAATGCGACGAATCACACCAGGTTGCTCATCCATTTCTTTCATCATGTAATGTGGGTACATTCCTTTTTCAACGTCATCGGCATCGATTGCCGCTGTATAAGGGGCACGCACCACCACTTCATTTGTATCACCATCAAACAAATGATACGACTCAGCCGTTAACACACCCATTTCACGGTCGTTAATTTCAACAAATTGATCGGTTTGACGAATAACTGCCATTGCATCACTCGCTAACATCATCGCGTCGTTGCCAACACCAATTAAGAGTGGGCTTTTGTTCTTCGCAAAAAACAATTCGCCTTCACGTTGCATATCGATTAAACCAAAGGCATATGACCCTGCTAATTCATTCAGTACCGCACGAAAAATTTCCTCAGTCGAGAGACCGTCTTTTGCAAACACATCCATCATTTGCACAACGACTTCCGTATCAGTATCACTTTTCAAGTTTACACCGTTTAAATACGTTGCTTGTAACTGACGGTAGTTGTCAATGACACCGTTATGGACTAACGTGAAACGGCCTGAATGTGATTGGTGTGGATGTGCATTACTTTCGCTCGGTACACCATGTGTTGCCCAACGTGTATGACCAATCCCACAAGTTCCATATTGTTCAGCTGTAACAGCTGCACGTAAATCAGCAATCCGTCCCTTTGTTTTAGTCGTTGTCACAGTATGATTTGCTACTAGGCAATGCCCGCTGAATCATAGCCACGATATTCCAATTTTTCTAACCCATCTAACAACACATTTGTTGCATTTAATTTCCCGATATAACCAACGATTCCGCACATATTCATTTCCTCCTAAAGTGTATTAAAACGCTTCAAGAACGACCGTTGTTCACGTGGTTGTTGTGCAAGTAGTCACCCGCTTGTTTTAACCTTGTGTATCGACCCCAACAGGCCGGAAAGTATCCGCCGAATCCTCGATAACTTTCTCCTCGTCTACTTAAACATTCTAAGTACTGGCGCTAGCAATTAAGCTTTTAATAAATTGGTACAGTCCTCTATTCGTTTTTTTCTAACATAACTAATCATACTACAGAGCGATATATCACGTCAACACCTAACAATTAAAGGGAACAAAAAAACTAACATCTGTTAAAAGATGTTAGTTTACTATAATTGGTATAGTTCAATTCGGGGTTAATTTAATTCTGGCAAGAAACTTGTACCATAATCAGGCATTTTAACAGTAAAATTGGCAGCTACCGTTGCGCCTAAATCAGCAAACGTCCCGCGTAATGGCAACTCACCCGCTTCTTTAAGCGCTTTTGAGTAAACGAGCAATGGCACATACTCACGGGTATGATCAGTCCCTTTATAGGTCGGATCATTACCATGATCGGCTGTAATAATAAGCAAGTCATCCTCAGCTAAGTTGGCAAACACTTCTGGTAAGCGGGCATCAAATGCTTCTAATGCATCCCCATAACCAATGGGGTTGCGACGATGACCATAGACCGCATCAAAATCGACTAGGTTTAAGAAACTCATGCCGTGGAAGTCGGATTTTAACACGTCAACAAACTTATCCATCCCATCCATATTTGACTGCGTCCGAATCGCTTTTGTCACACCTTCACCATCAAAAATATCTGCAATTTTACCGATTGCTACCACATCTAAACCACCGTCTTTCACGTGATCCATTACTGTTTTATCAAATGGTTTCAGCGCATAATCGTGACGGTTTGGCGTACGAGTAAAATCTGCCGCTGATGTCCCTAAGTAGGGACGTGCAATAATTCGACCGAGCATGTATGGATCTTCACGTGTGATTTCACGACAGTACTCACAAATACGATATAGTTCGTCCAACGGAATAACTTCTTCATGTGCAGCAATTTGTAATACTGAATCTGCTGAGGTATACACAATTAAAGCTCCTGTCTGCAACTGTTCTTCACCGAGTTCTTCTAATATTTCAGTCCCACTCGCAGGTTTATTCCCAATAACTTTCCGCCCAGAAAACGCCTCGATTTTTCCGATTAATTCGGCGGGAAAACCATTTTCAAACACGCGGAACGGTGTATCAATAAAAAGTCCCATAATTTCCCAGTGACCGGTCATCGTATCTTTACCAGCCGATGTTTCTTGCATTTTTGTATAATAACCTAAGGGTGTGTCTGTTTGAGGCACACCTTCTATTTGTTTGATATTTGATAACCCGAGTTTTGCTAAATTAGGTAAATTCAAGCCCTTTTTCTCACGTGCGATATGCCCTAATGTGTCGACATCAAAATCGCCAAATTGAGCGGCATCTGGCGCCTCACCAATACCGACTGAATCCATTACAATTACATGTATCCGTTTGAATTTTTCACTCATTACAAAAACTCCCTCTCTGATATGACTCTTTCTTTCGTGATAATTATACTATGTGCATCAGGCGAATGAAAGCGAGAACAACCCACTTTCTAACTTGTATTTGTCAAAAAAAGAACAGTTCGAAAGTTTCATCTTCCGCCCTGTTCTTCTGATTTTTTATATCTTAAAGACTCATTTCGTCTTTAACAACTGCAACGATTCGTTCACAGTAATTAACGCAGTCTTCTTCACTGGCCGCTTCAACCATTACACGCACTAATGGTTCTGTTCCTGAAGGTCTTACAAGCACACGGCCTTTATCGCCCATCAGCTCTTCGACTTCGGCAATAACAGCCGCAACCTTCTCATTATCAGTCACGTGGTGTTTATCTGTGACACGCACGTTAATGAGCGTTTGTGGGTATTTATCCATTTCGCCTGCTAAGTCAGACATTTTCTTACCTGATTGGTTTAAAATATCAGCTAATTTAACAGCCACTAACATCCCATCTCCGGTTGTATTATGGTCAAGCAACACAATGTGTCCTGATTGCTCACCACCAAAGTTAAAGTTGTTTTCGCGCATTTCAGCAACAACATAACGGTCACCAACCTTAGTCATCACATCGTTAATACCTGCGGCTTCAAGACCACGGTGAAAACCGAGGTTACTCATGACCGTCGAAACGATTGTGTTATTTTTCAATAACCCTTTTTCAGACAAGTATTTACCCATCACAAACATAATTTGGTCACCATCAACGATATTACCTTTTTCATCAACTGCAATAATACGATCACCATCACCATCGAAGGCAACGCCAAGGTCAGCTTCGTTATCAACTACAAAGCGCGCCAACGCTTCCGGATGCGTTGAACCGACACCATCATTAATGTTTAAACCATTTGGTGTTGAAGCCATCGTACAAATATCTGCATCGAGGTCAGCGAATAAACGGTTTGCTAATTGGCTTGTTGCCCCATTCGCCATATCAATCGCAATTTTCATCCCTGTTAAGTTCTCACTTGCACACGAACGTAAAAATTGAATGTATTTGGCTGAACCTTCATAAAAATCTTCGACTGATCCAAGACCATCATCACTTGGACGCGGGAGGTTGTCTGTTGGTTCATCTAATAAACGTTCAATCTCCAACTCATCCTCATCACTCAATTTAAAACCATCTGGTCCAAAGAATTTAATGCCATTATCTTGTACGGGATTGTGCGAGGCCGAAATCATTACACTCGCTGCTGCTTCTTGGACACGTGTTAAGTAAGCCACACCTGGTGTTGAAATGACACCGAGACGCATGACTTCACAGCCCACTGAGATGAGACCAGCAATTAATGCTTGTTCAAGTAACACACCTGAAATACGTGTATCACGAGCAACGAGCACGCGCGGATGTTTCGTAGCTGAATGTTGTGTTAACACATAACCGCCAAAACGTCCTAATTTAAATACAAGCTCCGGTGTTAACTCTTTATTTGCGACACCACGTACACCATCTGTTCCAAAATATTTACCCATTTTCTTTTTCGCTCCTTCAATTTTGCTCATATAATCAGTCAACTACTCTTCTGTTGTATCTTCTGTTACATCAGCATCTGTATTTTCTACTTCAGTTGAGTCACTTGTTGCTTTTTCGTTCGAGGAAAACAATTCACTCTCACTGGTTACTTCGTTGTTAGATGTGTCCTTCTTTTCGACAGTCGTTTTTTTTATTTTGTTTGACTGTCTTAACTTTTTGGCCGGTACTAATTGTCACATTAATGACTGGTGACGAGATTAAAGTTGTTTTAGCAGGCACTGTTAATTCGATTTTTTTTATGATGGTTCCTGTGACATCGCTGACATCAACCGGTACTTCGATCACATCGATTTCATCCAACACTTTCGCATCACCTTCAAGCGTTACCTCACTGATATTAGCATTTAAACTCGCAATTGTTACATTATCTTTCGGAATGCCTTTTTGTATTAGTTTAATCGGAACGCTTTTTCCCGACTGTGATACCGGCACAGTGACTTCCACTGTCGTTTTATTTAATTCTACATTAGTTATTTTATTGTAATTATTGTCGAGTACGGTCACATTTGTTTTGATTGTTGTTGTTTCAGTTAAAGCTCTTTCAGCAGTAACCTTCGCCTTTACGGTCGTAATGTTGAGAATCGTATCTCGTGGTCCGGTTACCTTGATTGTTGACACATCCGTCGTTGGCGTGCCTGCTTTAAAGCCCGCCGCAACTAAACCAGACGATAGTTCTGGTTCAACAATAAACTCTTTCGTAATTTTTTCTTGAATCGTGACAGTCACTTCTTTAGGGGTAATCACAGCTTTGATGCCTTCTGGTAAATCTTTCGCTTCCAGCTTCACAACTTGCGTCCCAACTGATGCATTATGCAAGTTAACTTCCACTTTAAAATCACCTTGTTGTTCCATCGCTTTAATAACGTTACGTGACCCCGTCACCTTCATGGTCACAGCCTCAGGCACACCTGAAACAACAACATCTTTGGAGTCGTTAATTACCTCTACAGGCACGTCGGTAATTACTTCGGTATCATTTCCTAATAAAGATAAAGAACTGTCCGTTTCTTTGGCTGTATCGGTCGTGACACTATACAAGACGAGTGTTAACACCAGTGCTAAAACTCGCAATGCCCATCGACTCGATAAAATACGATCAATCATTTTTTTCGCCCCCTTTTCGGAAACTTCCAAAACGACTCTTTAGTTGGTGCTTCAAACGTGCGTTCTAAATAGTGGCGCAAGTCCGCCACACTTAATTCCTGTTGCATCTCACCGTCCATCGTTGTCGAAATACCACCTGTTTCTTCTGAGACGATAACGGTTAAAGCATCGGTCACCTCACTAATCCCCATCGCTGCCCGATGACGAGTTCCTAACGATTTAGAAATCAAGGGACTTTCTGACAGTGGTAAATAACCAGCTGCTGCCGCAATTTTATTTTGCTGAATAATAACAGCACCATCATGTAGTGGCGTGTTTGGAATAAAGATATTAATTAAGAGCTGTTCTGAAATGTTAGCGTCCATTGAGATGCCCGTTTCAACATAATCATCTAATCCGGTTGTGCGTTCAATTGAAATCAATGCACCAATCCGACGTTTTGCCATGTAAGCCACTGCATTTTCAATTGAGCCAATTAAATTCAACCGTTCTTTTTCAGCCTGACTGCGCTTGCGACCAAAAATGTTACCGCGTCCCATTTGTTCTAATGCGCGACGTAATTCCGGTTGAAAAATAATAATAAAGGCTAAAAAGCCCCAAGTCAACGCTTGGTCGACGAGCCATTCAATCGTTTTCAAGTCAAAAAAGTTACTTAGTAACTTCACAATAACAATAATGAGAATCCCTTTGAGTAATTGTACAGCTTTTGTGCCACGCACAAGTAAGATGATTTTATAAATCACAAACCAGACGACAATTATATCAATAATTCCCGCAACACCCGGTAAATGTGATAGCAACATAAGCCTTCCTCCAATTTCTGTTAGTCTACCTACAACTGATTAAAAACCAACTCTAGTATATCATACCTCGCTGTTTTTTACGGCTGACAACCTTCAGACTTCATTTTAAACACAAAAAAATACCTCAGCTATTGCCGAGATACTTGTTATGAGCCGTGCTGGGCTCGAACCAGCGACCCTCTGATTAAAAGTCAGATGCTCTACCAACTGAGCTAACGGCTCTTATAATGGCTGGGGTGGCAGGGATCGAACCTACGCATGATGGAATCAAAATCCATTGCCTTACCGCTTGGCTACACCCCATTATAAGAGTGGAGGAGAGTGGATTCGAACCACTGAACCCTAAGGAACGGATTTACAGTCCGTCGCGTTTAGCCACTTCGCTACTCCTCCATATTGAGTTGTTCTACGATGCTTTCTAATTACGAAAACATATGGGGGTTGACGGGCTCGAACCGCCGACCCTCTGCTTGTAAGGCAGATGCTCTCCCAGCTGAGCTAAACCCCCTCAACTATATCTCTATAGTAATGACCCGTACGGGATTCGAACCCGTGATACCGCCGTGAAAGGGCGGTGTCTTAACCGCTTGACCAACGGGCCTGACTGTTAAAAACTGGTATGTTGTTTCCTTAACACAAAATCTATTATATAAAGAATCGAAGCATTTGTAAACCCTTTTCAACAAACTTTTTACAAAAAAAATCTTTTTATTTTTAATTAAACGGCTTTATCACTATCTTTTCTACAGTTTATTTCCTCTTTTTGATATACTATTTTTATTAAAGGAGTGATTTTTATGTCACATTTACAAATTCGTCCCATCAAACAAAGCGACTATCCCCAACTGATAGCCATCGAAAATAGCGTGTGGAATCAAACGAATACACCTAGCCAGGTATTTTATGCTTCTGTGGCTGATTATCAACAATATTACCCGGTCGGCACGCAATTCGTCGCTCTCGCTCATCAAACGGTTCTTGGTATCGTCCAGTATCATCACGCGACAGCCTTACCCGCTAGTAACCATACATTAAGCATGAGCATTGCAATCGCAAACGATGCGCAACATCAAGGCGTTGGTTCCGCCTTAATGCAACACATTAAAACGTATGCGAAGCAACATAACTACCGTAAAATTACATTACGTGCTTTAGCAACAAATCCACAAGCTCTCAGCTTTTATAAAAAACATCATTTCGTAATCGAAGGGATTTTAAAGGATGAATTTTTTATCGCTGGTCATTATGTCGATGATTATTTATTAAGCTATTTTATTACGGATTAACCTACACTATTTTGTTAGGCGGTGTCTCGCAACGCAGCCGTCAAATTAGTCACCGCATCACTGATCATCCGCGCTCTTGACGCCGCAGTGGCCGATCCCATATGCGCTGATACAACGACTTGAGGCAACTGTAGTAAGGGATGATTGGCGGCAATCGGTTCTTGTTCGAACACATCGAGTGCAGCACCTGCTAATTCGCCTTGTTGCAACGCCTTAATTAAAGCCGTTTCATCGACGGTTTTCCCTCGACCGACATTGATAAAATAAGCCGACTTCTTCATTGTTTTAAAGGCAGTCTCATTCATCAACTGATGGGTTTCATCATTATAAGGTGCTAACATTATGACAAAATACGCGGTCGAAAGTAAGCCCGCTAAGTCAGCATAATAGACAGCATCATATAATTGTTCAGCCTCCAAATGGTGAGAACGCGTGTGATAAATGACTTTCATTCCAAAACCAGCATGCGCCCGTTTTGCCACGGCTGTGCCAATTCGCCCTAACCCAATGATACCGATTGTTTTACCGTATACATCTGTGCCGTAGAGTCCTTCTGCTGTATCTAACGGTCCCTTGAACCACTCGTCCCTGCGGATGGCACGATCCACAGCTGGTAATTGGCGTGCCACGGCTAACGTAAGTGCCAGTGTCAAATCGGCCACCGTGTCAGTTAAAGCATCTGCCGCATTTGTTATCATCACCCCTCGTGCAACAAAGTCCTCCACAACCAACGTATCAAAACCGGCAATCGTTTGACTCACCACTTCTAATTGTGGCATTTTTGCCAGTTCTGCCTCGCTGATAAAAAGACCCGCACCCAACAGCCCTTGAACAGTCGGTAAAGCCGCCTCAAACTGCTCACGTTCACTTGTGCGATAGTTAGGCACATATGTAACCTTAAACGTCCTCTTTAACTGCTCTAGCAATGCCAATGGGATTGGCTGATAAACAATGATCTCTTTCATCTACCCACGCTCCCCTCATGACTACTCTTGAATAAATAATCCTGTCTCGTTGTAATCAATCACAACACCCACCATCCGCTCACTTAGGTTAGCTGACCAAGCCACATTAAGCTGATCATTGATTTTTTCAATGTGATCATCAGCTAACGGTGTTTCAAGTGATAAAGCAAAATGATGATGACCTTGATGATGTTCTTCATTGCCACATTCACAGCTGTTATCAAATAGACAAATTGTATTTAATTCAGGATAAGCCGCTAAAATCGGCGTTAAAAATTGTTGTGCCGCTTCAGTTACGCGCATATTATCCACCCCTTTTTCTTTATAAGCTTCATTATAAGTCACCTTAAACACTGATAGCAAATGCGTTGCCTCTCAGTTTGACAATTATCGGTATATACCTTATGATTATGGGTATGACAACATCAAGATAAGCAGTTCAAACCTGTCTAAGAGGAGGGAGTCGTATGAAATGGTTGGGCATTCTATCTTTAATCATTGGTCTTGCCGCCATCTCAATTTCGTTTAGCATTTCACACATCACGGGCCTCATCGTTTGTGTTGTAGGATTTTGTCTATTCATCATTGGTACCATCTTATTGTTTAAGCAGCAACCTAAGAGAACAAATCGCTATTTTTAACATGAACAGTAATCGTTCCATCTGATATATTGACTAACTAAAAAAGTGTCCCCTCATCGAGGGAGACACTTTTTTTAGTGTTGTCGCTTTTCTTGCAACAGATAAACACATAGCAACAAGCAAATAATCCCTTCTGCAACGGGTACAGCTAACCAAACACCACTCGTACCAAACAGTGGTGTTAAAATAACCAAAAAGAGCACGACTAAGACAAATTCACGAATTGCGGTAATGAAAATAGCGAAATTCACGCGTCCACTCGTTTGCATAAATGTTATCAGCACAAAATTCGTTCCCATAAAGAGATAGGCAATAAAGAACAAACGAATACTTTCAGTCGCTAAGGCGATTAATTCCGGTGTGAACTGACCGAACAAGCCAATAATCTGCGTGGTAAACACTCGACCAACAGCAATAATTAACACGCCGATTACCAACGACGAAACAATCCCGTATTTAACAATTTGCCACTGTTGCTTTGGCATCTTAGCGCCTTGATAATAAGAAATCAACGGCTGTGTTGCTGAACTCAACCCTAAAAACAGCAGCAATGCGATGCTATGTGTGTAATTCACGATTGAAAAAGCAGCCGCTCCCATCGTTCCAGCCACACTAACAATTGCGATATTATAGGCAATCGTAAAGACCGAAATCCCCATCTCCGCTAAGAAACTCGGAAAGCCAATATAAAAGAAACTTTTGAAATACCAAACGTTACCAAATGAGAAGGTCAACTTCAGATTATTATTTTTATGCAGAAAATGCGTCAGCATCACTAAGATACCAACTGCTGCTGAGATAATCAAACCGAGCGCGGCTGCCATAATGCCCCAATTTAATACAAATAAAAAGTAATAGTTCAAAATAATATTAACAATCGCCGTCATAATTAACGCAACCATCGCCAGAACCGGCGAGCCATCATTCCGAACAAACAAGCTGAGCATATTCTCTAATGTTAATACAAAACCAAACAATAAAAAGATATGTAAATATTCAGCTGCCATCGGTGTGATCTCTGCATTTGCACCGAGCATCGTAAGTAATTTATCACCAAACATGCCAAGCACAGTACTCACAACCACCGATACGGCAAGCAAGAGCATTACCGCCTGAGTGAAAATTCGCCGTGCCGTTTGCGTATCTCCTGCCCCCATCGCCCTCGAATAGCGTGTCGTTGCACCAACACCAATCCATAGTGACATTGCCACATAAAAACTATAGACAGGAATAACGATGTTGACAGCCGCCAAAGCGGTCGCACCAAGAGCATGCCCCACAAAGACACCGTCCATTACTACATTAACCGCCATCAACATCATGCCCAACATCGATGGAATCGCATATTTGGCAAACACGAGCAAGGGGTGCTTATGTTTGATTGCTGCTAAACTACTCATCTGTTTACCTCCTCAGAAAATCCTGTTGTGATTGTTAGCAAATACATCTTCAAAAAAAAGTTAACGGCCGCCAACAATTCAGCTTCAGTCTTATTCTCCATTGTATCCGATACGCCGTAAATAAAACCAACCAACACATCAACTTGGACACGAATCGCGGCTGGATTAATACGAAACACTCCTTGCATCATACCGTTGCGTAAAATGAGCTCAAACGCTGCCCGATCAGAGGCAACCCAGCGTTCACGTTCTTCTTTCTGCCCATTGATTTCAAGTAAATATTCATCTAACGCTTTTCGTAAAGGGTGACGTAAATCTTCGTAGATAAAGGCCTTAAAATAAGCCATTAACTGTTCACTTGGTTTCGTGATGGTATCTCTGATGACATGCCAACTTTTATACCACTGCTCTTCCCACTGTTTTAAGACTATCTCGAATAAGTGTCCTTTACTTTCGTAATGATACAATATGTTACTACGAGTTGTACCGACCGCTTCAGCAATCAGCTGTAAAGAGGTATCATTATAGCCTTTTTCACTAAACAGATGCTGCGCTGCAGTGAAAATCAATTGTTTTTTAGTTACCTTCATCATTTTCATTCCTCCTCGCGAAAAAACTGACCATTTGTTCAGTTTAGTTGAGTGAGAATAATAAGTCAACTAAAGCAGAAAAAAAATGAAAGTACGCTAGTAGAACTGAAACTTTGAAAGTGAAATCAGCTCACCCAACTCCGCAAATAGCAGAACTGCAACTCATCCCTTGCTAGCTTCTGAGCTAAAAAAAGATAACTTTAACATAATCTAACATCAAAAGAGAACTATTTGGCTACTTATTCCCGCAAAAAACCCTCCAACAATGTTGGAGGGCTCAGATTGTAAACAAAGTCTAAACAGTCTTCATTTACGAGGTGATAAGACTTGATTAGATCCTAGAAGAATTGACGCATGATATCTTTTAGTGGTGGTAATTGTGCAATTCTTTTTTCTTCTAATGCTGTACGGATTTCAAAACGAGCGAAACCTTTTGCTTCGTCCATTACGATTTTACCTGGTAATGGCGCTGCATTTTGGTCAGTCACAACATCGATGATAACTGGGCAGTTATCTGCTTTAGCCGCAGTAAAGGCAGCTTCAAGTTCTTCGAATTTAGTAACGCGATAACCTTTTCCGCCACACGCTTCAGCAAATTTAGCGAAGTCGATGTCAGAGTGATCGATACCGTAGTTTAATTGACCTTGTGCTTGTTGTTCATATTTAATGAATGATAATTGTTGGTTGCTTAACACCACGTTGATCATTGGCAAGTTGTAATGTACTGCCGTTGCAAAATCTTGCATAACCATTGCAAACGCGCCGTCACCTTGTAATGAGATAACTTGACGTTTAGAATCCGCCATGTTTGAAGCAATTGCGCCAGGAAGTGCACAACCCATTGTACCTAACCAAGCAGAGATTAAGAAGTCATTTTTATGACCTAATTTCAAGTAACGTGTACTCCAAACAGTTGATGTACCGACGTCGATTGAGAAGACAGCGTCTTCGTCAGCAATACGTTGCATTTGTTTGATAACGGCTTGAGGAGCGATTGGAGACGTTGTTTTGTCCATGTGCTCATCCATCCATTTCCACCATGTTTGCATGTTTTTGTTACATGCTTTCAAGAATGGACGATCTTTCACTTCTTTAGCGTGAGTTGTTAAGTATGCTAATGCTTCTTTAGCATCACCAACGATACCAACAGTTGCCGCATGGCGTTTACCAATACGAGTTGCGTCGATTTCGATTTGGATACATTTAGCTTTAGCCGGTAAGTATTTACGGAATGGGTAATCAGTACCTGCTAAGATTAATAAATCTGATTCTTGCATTGCTTCGAAAGCAGGCTTAGTTCCGATTTGACCAATGTTACCAACGTAGTTAGGGTGCATATCAGCCATGATACCTTTACCTGGTAATGTTGACATTACAACAATACCCATTTTTTCAGCGAAAGCAGTTACTTCAGCTTTGGCTTTTTTAGTACCAGTACCGATAAGCATTGTTGGTTTTTTAGCAGCATTGATTAAATCAACTGCAGCTTCTAAATCAGCAACGTTTAAGCCTGTACGAGTTGGTTGTTTTGGTGCATCAAGACGTTCAACTGTATCAGCAATCATGTTTTTAGGCACATCATCAGGAATAATAACAACCGCAACGCCACGTTTTTCGTAAGCTGCACGAATCGCTTGATCGACAACGATTGGTAATTGTTCAGGACGAGTAATTTCTTTATTGAAGACAGCACAGTCATCAAAGATTGCTGCTGTGTCGACTTCTTGGAAGTAATCAGTGTTAGCAAATTTACTTGGAATTTGACCAACAAGTACTAATTGAGGTACTTTGTCCATTTTCGCATCATACATACCGTTTAAAAGGTGTAATGCACCTGGTCCACCGATTGATAAAGCGACACCGATTTTACCAGTTAATTTTGTGTAAGACGCTGCTGCAAGTGATGCAACTTCTTCGTGACGAACATGGATAAATTTGATTGAATCTTGCTCTTTTTGCAAGGCATCAACGATGTTATCGATTGAATCACCTGGTAAACCATAAACATGGTCGATGTCCCAGTTTTTAAGGACGTTTACTACTGCTGAACCGGCATTGATTTTTCCCATTATATTATATCCTCCTTGGTTTCACTGACGCTTACGCGTAGTGCTGTTTGTTCTGCTCTTCTTTATCAAACAAACAGATTTACATTTTTATCATTCCTTGAATGCAATACCAATATTAACATAATGTGTCAGAAATTCAACAATTTTTTTCACCTTTTGCAAGTACTTAATAACTAATCAAACCTATACTATAACACGAAATCAGCGGTTTTAATGAACAAAAAAACGACAGCTCTGTAGGCTGTCGTTTCCTTGTAAATCATTATTTCCCATGTAAAATGGATGACGCCAATGCAGTTGCCGTCTTTTGATCACAGAGTCGCTCAACAACCGCTAATGCAAGTTCAATCGTTGTCCCAGCAGCACGTGAGGTGATGATTGCATCTGATATAACAACGTTGTTATCTGAATATAACGGAGTCGTTATATCTTGTTTGACTGCCGGAAAACTCGTCACCGTATGCCCCTCTAAAATACCTGCTTTTTCAAGTGCAATTGGTGCCGCACAAATTGCTGAAATTAACTTTTTCGACGAATAATGTTTTTTAATTATCTGTTGTACAACAGCATTATCACGTAACGTTTCGGCGCCTTTACCACCTCCGGGTAAGTAAAGACAATCATAAACGGTGTTAGCCACATCATTCATAAGACAATCGGCCTCAACAATAATGTCATGAGCACCTCGAACCGCAAGTTGATTGTTGACCGCAGCTGTTACCACTTCGATATCCACACGTCTAAAGAGATCTATCGCTGCAATCGCCTCAATTTCTTCAAAACCATCAGCCAGTAGTACTAATATTTTCGTCATCTGCAATCATCCTTTCTTTGTAGTTACCTAAGCTACTACGAACGGCGATAAAATCACCTGTTTTCTTCTTGGAAAAATCGATCTTCTTAGCAGGCGAAAGTATCACCACCGTCGATCCGAAGTTGAAATAACCCAATTCGGCGCCTTTTTCAATTTCTTTTCCAGAAAAAGTATCGACAATTGAATTAATATTCAACGCACCGACCGCTACCAATAATGTATCCTCACCAATTCGATAGACTACCCGGTGATTTTTAGCATACAATTGTGAAATATTAGTCATGCCCCACTCATTGACGGGAAAACTCGTACGTCCTAGTTCCCCCACACGACGAATCGCCCCTGCTATCGGAGAATGATAGCGATGATATTGACTTGGACTTAAATATAAAATGATAAAACTGCCCCCACCGCCAACTGTAGCGGCAACTGATTCACCTAGTAATTCCTTTAATTGATAGGTCGTCCCCTTAACTTCAAATGTTTGCTCAGCTGTAATGATACCAGACTGTTGAATAAAACCATCTACTGGAGATACCCAATCAGTGGCAGCTAACGGTCTCTTTTTCAGATTAATCGGTCGGGCGAAAAAGGCGGCAAGCGTTTGATAAGATGAGACTTTCGCTGTCATTTCAGCTTGATTTATCCGATATTTTTTAGCAAACAGTTTAATCAACGGCTTGCTTAATCGAGAACATGTGAATCTTTTCAAAGGTGCTGATACTAATCGTAACGCTAATATTCTCATAATCATTACTTGCACTTTCTTCATATGTTTAACTCCTAAATAAGGCTGTAGCATCACAACACGTAATTTACACCTCTTCTATTTCAACATCTTCTTTTGAATGACCTAATTTTCTGACTTGAATTTGACTAACCATTAAAAAGCCAAGGAAGATTATAATAATACCACCTAAAAAGACCGGTAATATTTGGACAATTAATAACGTTGTCAACGCCGCTGCTGGAACGGGTAAACCGATAAAATAATTAAGCCCGGATTGACTGACATTAAAACGGGCCAGTCGCACAATACTGCAAATCAAATAGACGACTGTGCTGACTAATGTCCAAAAATGCAACCCGTTAACTGTAAGATGAATTACCATTGGCGCAACCCCAAAAGTCACAACATCCGCCAATGAATCAAGCTCTTTACCTATGGTGGAACTAGAATTCAATCGTCTCGCAGAGTATCCATCAAAACAATCGCATAACATCCCGATTAAAATCAACACGACCGCATAAAAAATATAGGATTGACTTGCTACTAAAATGGCAAAAAATCCGGCCAAAAAGTTACTAATTGTAAGGATTGAAGGAATATACTTCATCGTTGTTCCCTCCTTTCTATTCTCAGTTTCATTATATACCTTTATGTTTTACTTTCCTACCTATTACTAGTTAGAAAACATTAAAAGAACCCAAAACATAACAACTGTTTCCGGCTCTTTTATCTTTCTCTGTCACAATCCCATCTTCGCAAAGATTGTCTGTCGCTTAGATGGAATAGACGTTACTCTGCTTTTCAACTGCCTGTTGCATCGTTGCATTTAATTTCAACAGCACTTGATTGCGACTTTTGACATTCATTTTTTGGAGAATATGGCTCACGTGATTTTTAACCGTATTCTCACTTAAACCTAAAAATTGAGCAATTCGTTGATTATTCTCACGTTTGATAATCAACTGTAAAACTTCTGTTTCTCGCGTCGTTAACTTATAACGAGAGGCTCCATTAATACCTCGCTCTGCCTTAATATCAATCACATTCGCGGCAAAAAACGGATCGATGTAAGTCTCGTTATTCAGCACAGCTTGAATGGCAGCCGTCAAATGTTCTTCACATACACTATAAGATAAGAAGCCTTTAATTTTTTTACTGCACGCTCGTGAATTAAATGACTCTGAAAATAATAAATACCTCGTTTTAAAATCTGTGTATACAGTATGTTTATAGTCGTTATACTCCGCATCGATAATACATAGTTTAAGCGGTATAGGTGTACATGTTTTATAATTTTCATAGTCAGCTGTCTTGTTATCATTTTCTTGAATAATAACATGTTCAACGTTCGCTAACATTGTCTTTAAGCCTTCGCAAAAAATATTACGTCCCCTTAATTCAATATATATCATCTATGAGCCTCCCTTTAAAACAATCTTTCTTCCATCTGTATCCAATTCCCTTTTTTTCATATCATAAACTAGTTTACCAGTATTTTATAAAAAAATAAAGAAAGCACTCCCATGAGTGCTTTCCTTATTTTTTATCAATCTCTTACCTTTAACGCTCTGCAATCACTTCAAGTTCCACCGAGATTTTAATCTCATCCCCGATTAAAACACCACCTGTTTCAAGTGCAGCATTATACTCAATTCCGAATGCTTTACGGCTGATTTTTGCATCTGCTGAAAAACCAGCCACAATTGAACCATCCATTGGATTTTTACTTTGACCTGCAAATTCAACATCAAAGCTGATTGGTTTAGTGACGCCAACTAGGGTTAAGTCACCTATCATTTTGTATTCATCTTCAGCTGTTTTCGTAATAGTTGTTGCGACAAAATCAATCGTTGGATTGTTTTCAACATTAAAGAAGTCGGCACTCTTAAGATGCTCATCTCGTGCTTCTTGTTTGGTTTTAATACTATCTGCTTGAATTGTAAATTTAATATCAGCAGTCGTCAAATCAGTTACGTCCATATTTAACTCGGCTGAAAAAGTTTGGAACGTACCTTTAACCTTTGAAATCATCATGTGTTTCACTTGAAAATCGATTGAAGAATGGGCTGCATCTAATTTATATGTTTTGTTTGTCATTTTTCATTTCCTCCTAATAGTTGGTTTCGCTTAACTTCTATTTATACTTTACCACACTTACTTTTTGTAATCAAGTTATTTTAAGTAACTTTTATTCGTTTTCTTATATAACTTACCCTATCTACTACAAAATCAATCATCTATTAAAAAAAATTCCCTTGCACAGCTCAAATGACAGCGCTTTTTCACTAATTATATGATATTCTTAAATAAAATAGGAAATGAGGGAGTTTGAATGATTAACTATGCAGTGATTGGCACAAGTATGATATCAGGTCAGTTTATCAAATCAGCACAAGCCACGAATGAATGGGACTTAACGGTGCTTTACTCCCGTTCGGTTGAAAAAGCAGAACACTTCTTAACAGCTGAAGAACTTGCTTTCGTACCGATTGAAACAAACTGGAACGCCTTTTTAGGAGATGATCGTTTTAGCACCGTCTATATTGCCTCACCGAACAGCCTTCATTTTCAACAAGCGATTGCCTTATTACAGGCAAAAAAAAAATATTGTCGTTGAAAAACCAATTTTTCCAACCGCGGCTGAAGTCGTAACAGCTCAAAAAATCGCGAAAGAAAATGGCGTCTTTATCTTTGAAGCTGCAAGACATATCCATGAAGAAAACTTTAAAGTCGTCAAAGACTTACTCGGTAACAGCCCTGAAATTGAAGGCGCCACCTTTGCCTATTCAAAATACTCATCACGTTATGATCAAGTACTTAACGGTGAAGAACCTAATATTTTCACAACCAAATTTGCTGGCGGTGCCTTAGTCGATTTAGGCATTTATTTAGTATATTCCGCAGTCGCTTGGTTTGGTGTTCCCGACCAAGCTCATTATTTCGCCAAAAAAATCAGTACCGGTGTTGATGGTTCAGGCACAATTATTTTGCAGTACCCCTCATTTAATGTCACCTTACTCACAGGTAAGATTATTCAATCTTATTTACCGTCAGAAATATATACAAACACAACCACCATTAAACTAGATGCAGTTAATGCTATTACTGATATTGCAGTCTGGCATCGTGAAACAAATAGTGAGACGCAACATGCTGTGGCAGCTCCTGAGCTGTTATTATATGATGAGGCTCTTGCATTTGCCTCTGTCATCAACCACCCAACAGATGAACAAGCACTGGCTCGCTATGCTTACTGGTCTGAATTAAGCTTACAAGTAACTACCTTAATCGAACAGTTAAGGCAAGATGCCGGTATTATCTATGACGCTGAAAAATAATTAGAAGTTAATCCCCCTCGCTCAAACAGCGAGGGGGATTTGTTTAAACAAGTCGTGTACCATGTACTTCTGTTACTTCAAGGATGTGCGCAATGTTATGCATATTTTCTTTTGTAATCCCGCCACCGGGTAAAATCACTAGCCTTTCGTTGGCATGATTTTGATAAGCTTTTAAAACAGCAAGATGATCACTAATCGCAGTAGTTAATGGACCACCATGTGTCAAAATCCGTGTTACACCGTGGTCAGCAAGCCAATCAATCGCTTTAAACGGATCAGAGAGCTCGTCAAATGCCATGTGAAATGTTAAGTCCATACCTGCTGCTGCAGCGATGATTGCTTTGTTCTTTTCTTCATCTAATGTGTTAACTGCTGTTAAACAACCAAATACAAGCCCGGTTATCCCACAGTCTTTGTACGCCTGCACATCGGTTAACATCATCGCTAATTCTGCCTCATTAAAGACAAAGTCACCTTTTCGAGGACGCACCATCGCCATCACCGGCACCTTATGTTGTGCACAAAAAGCAGCTGTTTGTTTCGCTACCCCTAAACTGACCGAGGTACCACCTTCTGCTAAGTTATCACATAGCTCAATTCGATCAGCCGCTGCAATAATTGCTGGTATTCGTTCGAAATTCTCAACACAGACTTCTTTTAATAACATCTCTTTTCCTCCTCGATATAGACTTCTTCTTTATTATAAAACAACTTCTTCTGATATAATACTTTTTAACAAACCAATTAGTATTTTATAGTTAGTTATTTTCCGTTTCATTCTAACGGTTAAGTACTTTACTTAAGCGGAGGTGTTTCTATCAAATAAATATTCATCCTATTAGCTAGTATAGCGCTTCTTTTATTAACTGGTTGTCAACCATATGATAAATCCTTTTCACCGCGGAAAGAAACGGCGATTCCAATCATACTTGTACCTGGAACACATGCAACTGAAGATCGTTTCGATGCCTTTACATCCGATTTATCTACTAGCTATCATCATCAAGCGACAACAATGAAAATCACTGTTATGAAAGACTTAACCTTGGATTATAGCGGCGCAAAATTAACACCCGATACCCATCGGCCATTTATCGTTATCGCCTTAGAAGATCTCTTTCAACGCTATCATTTTAAACAATTTGATGCCGTCGGTCATTCTAATGGCGGACTCGTCTTAACTAACTTTTTAGAATATCACAGCAGTGAAATTAAATCGCAGTTACGTCATTTAGTCACAGTGGCTACTCCTTATAACGACACAAAACAAACAGATAACGGCACGAACAGTGATATCACAAAAATCCCAACCCAAACACATCTGTTGACGAATTTTATTGATCGTAATGTCTTTATTCCTAAAAGTATTACCCTGTTGAACATCACTGGCGATATCAAAGATAATCATGAATCTGATGGTATTGTGCCTGTTAACAGCGCCTTGTCGGGTAGCCTTATTTATAAAGATGTCATTCAGTCTTACCGTGAAAAAGTCGTAACCGGTAAAGGTGCTGGCCATAGTGATATTTTAGAAGATGATGCCACCAAAGAAGCGATTATTGAATTTATTTATCGTTAAGCTATCAAAAAGGAGGACTTATGTTTAAACAATTTAAGCTAGTACTCATCTCATGCCTACTTGTTGGACTCGTTGGCTGTCACACTGTCTCCCATTCAAAAAACACTCAAGGTACCTTAACAAGTAAGAGTATCGCACCAATTATACTTGTTCCAGGTACTAATGGGCGGGCCACCGATTTCGATGCTTTCATCAAAAACATCGGTGCCTTTTATAACTACACACCGCATGTCTTGCGTTTAATTGTTCATCCTGACCATCAGTTGAGTTATTTAGATAAGCCTTTACCTATTACAACGACGCGCCCCTTCATTGTGATTGCTTTTGAAGATAGTTCAGAAGATGGCACCTTAACACAATCGGCCTGGCTTCATACCGCCCTAACAGCGATACACACTGATTACGATTACTCCAATTTTGCTGCTGTTGGCTACTCTAACGGCGGACTTGTTTTAACACACTTACTTGAACAATATCCGCAGTCTCCTTTTAAGATGACTGATTTAATTACGATTGCTACACCCTTTAATGACTTAAGTTTGGTCGATAACGGGGAATCCGCCTTTATCGACCACCCCCCTTTAGTGACCGAGACGCTTTCTTTTTTAATCGCTCACCAACAAACGCTACCGCCTGAATTGAATTATTTAAATATTACTGGTGATGTCGCAGCAAATCATCTTTCTGATCAAGTCGTTCCAGTTAATAGCGCGCTCAGCGGTCGGTTGATTTATCGCAACATCGCCAATTATCGCGAAAAAATATTTATCGGCCCGCAGTACTCACATCAGCATATTTTAAGTGATTCGCTTGTTCAACAAGCGCTTATGTCTTATATTGACGACGAAACAAAAACCGACACAAATTAAGTGTCGGTTTGAGACTGCATTTTAGTTTTCCAAGTAATGATAAACTGCCCCAAGCATCCCCGCTTGATTATGATGCGTTGTCGCAGCTATCACTGTATCGCGTGCACCAAACCACGCCAGTTGCTCCCTTATTTCGGCAATAAAGGTTGGCCGTTGGGTAATTCCACCACCGATAAAAATATGCGACGGATCGAATAAATAAATAAGATTGTAGAGGCTCATACATATCCCATTAAAAAACTCGGTCACCAACCGTGTACACATATAATCACCTGCATCATAACCGGCAAAAATTTCTTCGCCATTCACTTCAGCAACGGGCTTTTGCAGATGCGCTGCATATTGTTTACGCAACTGATACAAGGTTGCTTGCTCATTGACCGTATGTGTCGACGGTTGACTCGCTCCCGGTCGTTCGGTAAACATATAACCGAACTCCCCCGCTCTAAAACGAGCCCCTCTGACGAGCTTGTCATTGACATAAATACCACCGCCAACACCCGTACCAATCGTCATACATAAAAAGTTATCAAGGGTTTGAGCCTTACCAAGCCATTTTTCAGCGAGTAATGCACAATTGGCATCATTCTCAATCGCAGTTGGTAAGTGAAGTTCTTCCTCAGCCCATTTCAGCATGTTAAAATTGTCAAAGTCTCGAATCGCACCTCCCATTGTAATTAACCCTGTTTGTGGATTGACATATCCGGGAGCGCTCATGGCAATGCCTGTGACATCAGGATGATTTTTCACCCATTTTTTCATTTCGGCTAAAATTTGCAAACCATCAAAATTTACGATGGCAACCTCATTCGTTTCCAGTAATTGTCCATCGGTTTGAACAATCCCCATTTTCAAATTAGTTCCGCCAATATCGAAAGCAGCAATGTCTTTATCCATGTCAATCACATCCTCTTAGGCGACCTTTTCTTCTTCAACTCCTGCTGATGTATTAACCTTATTCGATACCATCACGAACGGTAAGTAAATGACAACTGAAATCGCTAAACAGAGTAAACCAACTGCTAAGGCACCGAAGTTACCTCCTGTTCCTAAGAAAGGAATTAACGGCCCAGGTGTTGTCCATGGGACTTGATAAGCTACCGGTGGAATTACTTTTGTTACAACAAACAGATACCCAACAACAGTGTTAATCGCTGGTGTAATAATGAATGGAATAATTAAAATCGGATTCAACACAATTGGTAAACCGAAAATAACCGGTTCATTAATGTTGAATAAGCCCGGTCCAAGCGATAGCTTCGCAATGTCACGGTAGTCTGTACGACGTGACGCGATGAAAATAGCAATCAATAAACCAAGTGTCATCCCTGAACCACCATAGTTAGAAAAGGCATCATTTAATCCACCCCAAGTAGCTGGATACGGTGCGCCCCAAGCACTACCATGAGCGGCAACATACGATAAGTTTTCCAAGTTTGGTTCTGTAAAAATTGTATCTCGAATCGCTGCAATTGTATTTGGACCATGAATACCTAAAACCCATAATACGTTTGAGATAAATCCAAGTAACACAACTGAGTAAATATTAGTTCCCATATCTTTTAATGGTGATTGAATGACTGTGTAAACCAAGTCATTAATCCCTTTTGGTGACACTAATGTAACAACATAATTAAGGACTGAGAATAAAATAGTAATGATAACGATGGGAATTAAGACTTTAAATGAACGTGAGACTGCTGGTGGCACTTGATCAGGCATTTTGATTAATAAACGTGGTGAACGTGAAAGACGACTAAATACTTCACCAACGATAATACCTACAATAATAGCGACGAATAAACCTTGTGCCCCTAAAAATTTAACAGTCATGTAAGAAGCATTATCCACTACTTCATACGGCGTATAGACGATAAAGAAGGCACCGACAGCAGTTAACCCCGCCAGTAAATCATCTTCTTTAAAGGAAATCGCTAAATTTCGTGCGACTAAGAACACAATCAAAATTGCCATAATATTAGTCGACCCTTGCATAACTGGTGTAAATAGTGCTTGGGCTGATGCTAAATTCGGAAATAGTTTCCCTAAAAACAATATTTTTGCAATGAAGCCATCAGGTGATAATACCGCAAAATTTAACAAGGTAACAATTGATCCTGCCATAATTAACGGAAACACTAAAATAAAGGCATCACGAATTGCTGCAATATGGCGCTGTGAATTCAATTTATTAGCTACAGGCACCAACATTCTTTCCATTCCACTCTCAAACTTAGTCATTATACTCATTTTTATTCCCTCCCATATCCTCTTATCGACTTTCTATTATTAGGCTTCCATTGCTTTGAAAGCTGTTTCTAATACCCCTTTGCCGTTCATCATACCATAATCTTTCATATCGATAACAAGTACTGGAATACGGCCAGCGACCGCCTTGTCAATCTGTGGTTTTTGATAACGTACTTGTGGTCCTAACATAATGATGTCTGCTGTATCAATTTTTGATGATGCTTCAGAAATTGATAACGCTTCAATCTCAACATCAATACCGATTTTTTTTTGCGTGCGCTTTCATTTTGTTAACTAAGAGACTCGTTGACATTCCCGCTGCACAAACAAGTAATATTTCCTTCATGCTATTTCCTCCTAGCGGCTCAGCTAACGGACTCATCCGCCAGCTCTCCGTGTTATTTTTCATCAATTAAATTAGCACCATTGGCTGCAATTGTTTTTTTGTACCAATAAAAACTATCTTTTTTATAGCGTTTTAAGTCTTTCTCATCCGCTTCATCACGGTCAACAAATACAAAACCGTAACGTTTTTGGTAGCCGTTTAACCAGCTGAGTAAATCGGTAAAACTCCAAGTACAGTATCCAATCATCTCGACACCATCAGAAATTGCCTCTTGAATAGCAAGTGCGTGACGACGAAGATAGTCAATCCGATAATCATCGTGTATCTCAGACTCGGCTGTTAACTTATCGTATTCTCCGAGACCATTTTCAGTAATGAAGACTGGCACGCGGTAACGACTGGCAATCCGACGTAAACCGATGCGTAAACCGGTTGGGTCAATCTCCCAATCCCAGTTTGTTTTTTCTAAATAAGGGTTAGCTGCGTTTTTAAACAAGCCTGGAATCCCTTGTTCTTCGGTTGTGCCTTTTTCACCGGTCGTGTTCATCTTCCCTAGACCGACACCATCAATTGGATTAAAGGCGTTTGTCGCTGTTTGATAGTAGTTCAAGCCCATAAAATCAGGTGCCCCTTGTTTAAGCAATTCGGTATCACCTGGTAAAATGTCAGGTGCCCAGCCTTGTTCTTCTAACCAAGTAAATACCGCCTTCGGATATTCACCCCACATATAAACATCCATCCAAAAGTTAGCGTTATACTCTTCTGCATTCAAAGCCGCCAATACATTTTCTGGTTTCGAATCGATGGCATAATTTGGTCCGTAAGCAAAACTTGGTCCAATCTTGCCTGGAACGCCCAACTCACGAAAGGCTTTAATTGCCGAAGCATTCGCAAGGTTCGCATGATGATTTGCTGCGTACATGCGTTTTGGATCAGATACACCAGGTGGATGTGTCGCTAACATGTAACCATGTGAGATAAATACATTTTGTTCATTTAAGGTAACCCAATGTTTTACCTTTCCTTTAAAGCGGTTAAAGACAAGCGTCGCATAGTTCGTAAAGTCAGCAATCACTTGACGTGATTCCCAACCACCATACTGATCTTGCAAGGCTTGAGGAATATCCCAATGATATAAAGTCACGACTGGTTCAATCTGGTGAGCTAACAGTTCATCAATCAAATTCTCATAAAAGCGTAAACCTTCTTCGTTCACTGCCCCACTACCCTCAGGGAGAATACGGCTCCACGCAATCGAGAAACGATAGGCTTTTAAGCCTTGTTCTGCCATCAAGGCCACATCTTCTTTGTATTTATGGTAATGGTCTACTGCAACATCTCCCGTTGTTTCTTTAAATGTTTTCCCTGGGATGCGAACAAAGTTATCCCAAACAGATGGCCCTTTGCCACCTTGGTCCCAAGCACCCTCAACTTGATAAGCTGCCGAGGCGGAACCCCATAAAAAATCAGCTGGAAACGGACTTAAACGTTTATGTTCCATATCATGACCTCCATACTTTATTTTGTCTATACATCAAATGTATACGCTTTCACTCAATAGGTAAATACTTTTCATCTTATAAGACCGATGTACCACATGTTTGATATTTATTTCAACAATGAAACACTTTGTTTCATCAACAAAACCGAGACGTGTAAGTGTCTCGGCTCAGATTGATATTAGCGTCTACTAGCAAGGTCGTCGGGTGAGTTCAAAAATACCTCATCTCCGCAAAATAGTCGCCTCCCTTTTTCTATCAACTCGTTTGCTTCTAACGAGCTGTTTTCACTTTTCTTTGTAAAGTTCTTCATAATTTCGTTTAGCTAAGGCCTCCAACAAAAATAAGACAGGTAACTGTGTCGTTATGTTCGCATGGGTCATTTTTTCTTGAGGCACGTAATAAGATAAATTAATATCCGATAATGATGCCAATGTATTATGGGCTGTATTCGTAATACTAATAACCTTACTGCCATTACTTAGCATGTTACGTGCTTGTTCCAATACTTGTTCAGTTTCACCTGAAACCGATAAAATAATCATCACGGATTTCTTAAAAGGACGACCCACCGTTGGATAAAAGGGGTCTTTTACAAAGAAGGTTCGCTGATCTAAATTAGAAAAATAACGTGAACCATACTCCGCTAATATCCCCGAAGTTCCGATGCCAAAAAAGACGACGAGTTCTGAGGTCTTTATTAATGCAACTGCTTGTTCAAAAACCGCCTCGTAGTCAGCTGTTAAATCACGACTAAAAAAATCATTGGCAACCTTCACTGTATTATTTAACTTTTCCGGTACAGGCAACTTAGCCTCTTCTTTTAAGCGCAGTTTAAATTCGGAAAAACCTTCGCAACCGATTTTCCGTGTAAAACGGACAATGGTAGCGGCTGATACCTGTGTTGCCTCTGCTAATTCACGTACGCGCATATACATTACTTGTTCCCGATTATCTCTAATGTAACGATAAAGTTGCTGTTCAATCTCGGTAAATTGTTTAATTACTGCAGTTGTAAACATCATTATCCCCCCTGTTCCCTATTTCAATTATAGCGAATAATCGGAATGAAAGGGAACTCAAAAAAGAAACAGTCAGTTATTAATCGGTCGCTGACATCTTCACCTTGTTTGAGACAATAACAAATGGTAAATATATTAATACTGCTATTGCTAAACAAAGCAGACCTACTGCCAACGCACCGAAATTACCACCGGTACCTAAGAAAGGAATCAACGGACCAGGTGTTGTCCATGGCACTTGATAAGCCACCGGTGGAATCAATTTGGTTGTCACGAAGAAATACCCTACAACCGTATTAACAACCGGTGTGACAATAAATGGAATAATTAAAAGCGGATTCAATACAATCGGAAGACCAAATATCACCGGCTCATTGATATTGAATATTCCCGGTCCAATTGAAAGTTTAGCAATGTCACGATAATCGGCCCGACGTGAGGCAATAAAGATCGCAATCAGTAGACCTAACGTCATGCCTGAACCACCATAATTAGCAAAGGCGTCCGCCAAGCTACCCCATGTTTCGGGATACGGTGCTCCCCATGAATTTCCATGGGCAGCTACATAAGATAAATTCTCTAAGTTAGGCTCTGTAAAAATCGTATCTCTAATAGCTGCAATTGTATTAGGTCCATGAATACCGAGTACCCATAGTAAATTGGAGACTAAACCTAAAATAACAACTGAATACACATTTGTTCCCATATCTTTTAATGGGGCTTGAATAACAGAATAAACCAAATCATTGATTCCATTAGGTGATACCTTCGTAATCACAAAATTCAGCACTGAAAATAATACCGTAATCATTATAATCGGAATAAGCACTTTAAAAGAGCGGGAAACCGCCGGTGGTACTTGCTCTGGCATTTTGATTAATAGACGCGGTGAGCGAGCTAAACGACTAAATACTTCGCCGACAATAATACCAACGATAATAGCAACAAATAACCCCTGCGCCCCTAAAAACTTAACGGTCAGATAGGCTTGATTATCAATCACCTCGTAAGGTGTATAAATAATGAAAAATGCCCCAATCGCCGTCAACCCTGCTAGTAGATCATCTTGTTTGAATGATATCGTTAAATTGCGGGCAACTAAAAAGACGATTAATATTGCCATAATATTCGTCGACCCTTGCATAACAGGTGAAAAGATTGCTTGCGCTCCCGCTAAATCAGGAAACAACTTCGGTAAAAATAGTATTTTCGCAATAAAACCATCAGGTGATAATACTGCAAAGTTAAGTAACGTCACAATCGACCCCGCCATTATTAGGGGAAATACTAAAATAAAAGCATCTCGAATAGCAGCAATGTGTCGCTGTGAATTTAATTTATTCGCCACCGGCACAAGCACCCGTTCCATACCATTCTCTAGTTTTGTCATTATTCGACTCATTTCCTCACTCCTTTTCTGCCTTTGTTAGGACACTCCAAATGTAACCGTTCACTTTAGATTGGTAAATACCAATTAACGATTATGATTCAGTTACCTTGCGCATGATATTTTTACCTGAATAGGAACAACTTGTACCAACCTTAACATGTTGTTGGCTACAAACTTCCAGCAAGTTCCTCGATGATATAAAGCACCGGTACTTGTGAGTGGCGTTGTTCATCTATGACTGACACCGATTCCGTATAATAAGCGATAGTTACATCGGATAACTGGGCAAGTGTATTGTGCTGTGTGTTTGTAATGCTAATAACTTGATGGTTATTTTGTTTGAATGCCTTTAGTTGCTGTATCACTTTTTCATTTTCACCTGAGGCCGAGATTACAATTGCCACAAGCTCATCTGTTCGTTGCGCTGGTCCGAGCTGAAATACTTCTGTTGCAAAAAAACTCATCGGCCTTTTTTTACCAACCAACTGCGCACCATATTCAGCTAAAAGAGCCGATTGACCACCTCCAAAAAAAACAATAATACGTGCCTGTGAAATAATCGTGAGCGCCTCCACTATTTTTTGTTGATATTCCTTTCCTTTCACTCGCCCAAGGAATTTTTCAACATTTCGAGAGTAAGACACACGCTCGTGGTTATCCACTTGTTTCTGCCGCTGTTGCAGTTCTAGGCGGAACTCTGCAAAACCTTCACAGCCCACTTTTTTAGAAAAACGAACGATTGTCGTTGCTGACACACCACTTGCTTGCGCTAATTCACGAATTCGCATATACTTCACCTCTTGCTGATTCGCTAAAAGATACCCGTATAACCGCTGTTCTACTGCTGTCATTTTTTTCAACTGACTACCGTCTATCATTTGGCAACACTCCTCTACTTAACTCTATTATGGACCAAACCAACGTTGTAAACGCGTTCATTTTTGCACACATAAAAGACCAGAAGTGAAACAACTTCTGGTCTTTTTTACATTATTTAATTCAGTGCCGGCTTACTCAGTATCAGTAGCTGTACCGAACTGACTATTATACAAGTCTGCATAAAAACCCGCCTGTGCCATTAATTGTTCATGCGTTCCACGCTCACTAACCGCACCCTCTTGCATTACTAAGATGAGATCAGCGTCACGAATTGTAGAGAGGCGGTGAGCAATTACAAAACTTGTTCGTCCACTACGAAGGTTATCCATTGCTCGTTGCAGATTCACTTCTGTTCGTGTATCGACCGATGAAGTCGCTTCATCGAGCACAAGCATGTCACGATTAGCGATAATTGCACGGGCAATCGTTAACAGTTGTTTTTGTCCTTGCGAAATATTATTACCATCCTCATCTAAAATTGTATCGTAGCCTTCAGGTAATTTACGGATGAAATCATCCGCATAGGCAGCTTTGGCCGCCGCTTCGATGTCTGCATCGGTTGCCGCACTGTTGCTGTAACGAATATTTTCGCGAATCGTCCCATTGAACAACCACGTGTCTTGTAACACCATACCAAATTTAGCACGAACCGCTTCACGGGTCATACTTTGAATATTAACACCATCAATGTATATACTACCGCCTGTTACATCATAAAAACGCATCAAGAGATTAATAATGGTCGTTTTACCTGCTCCAGTTGGTCCAACAATCGCAACTGTTTGACCTTGGGCAACAGTAAAACTTAAATCGTTCATCAGCAACGCCTTGCTATCATAGCCAAATGAGACATGTTCAAAAGCAACACTGTTTTGATACGCTGCTTTGATGTCAGCTGTCGCTGATGGAATAATATCTAACTCATCTTCTTCATCTAACATTTCGAAAATACGTTCAGCTGAGGCAATCGTTGACTGAATCACATTTGCAATGTTACCGACATCCGAAAAGGGTTGGCTAAATTGACGAGCATATTGAATAAAGGCTTGAATATCCCCGACGTTGATACGACCATTCAAGGCATAGAATCCTCCGACAATCGCAACCCCAACGTAACCAAGATTCCCAACAAAACGCATCAACGGCATAATTAAACCCGATATAAATTGTGCTCGGCGCGCTGCCCGATAATAGCTCGCATTTCCTTCGTTGAACAACTGTAGCGACTTATCTTCTTGTTGAAATGCTTTCACTAATTGATGGCCACTATACATCTCTTCAATATGATTATTTAACAAGCCTAATTCTTTTTGCTGTTGCTTAAAGGCCGACTGTGACTTTTTAGCAACTAGTACGACAACAATTAAGCTCAAGGGCACTGTCAATAAGACGATTAAAGTGAGGTTGAAGTTGATTGTGAACATCATAATCGTAATCCCGATAATCGTCACTAAGGCTGTAATCGCCGTAGTTAGTGATTGTTGCAAAGTATTCGCAATGTTATCCATATCATTGACAGCCCGCGACAATAAATCACCATTGTTACGCTGATCATAATAGTTTAACGGTAAACGATCCATTTTCGCCTTTAATTGTTTGCGCATATCGTAGACTGTCTTTTGTGCAACCGAACTCATAATATACTGTTGAATGAAACTAAAGAAGGAACTTAACACGTATAATCCGATTAACCACATAACAATCGTACCGACTGCACCGTAATCAATCGTCCGTTCAGGACTCATCATCCCTTTAAAAATCAATGTTGTCGCCTCACCTAATATTTTTGGTGACACAATTGTAAAGATAGTTGATAAAATCGCAAAGAGGAACACAATCATTAATTTCCAGCGATACGGATGCAAGTATGTGAGCAAACGTTTAAAACTTGTTTTAAACTCTTTTGGTTTTTCGACGATTTTTTGTCCGCCTGGTCCATGACTCATGCCCATTCCTCCTCTGATAGTTGTGAACGCATAATTTCTTGATAAACCTTATTCGTTGCTTTCAATGTTTCATGCGTTCCTATCCCGACAAGTTGCCCTTCATCCATCACTAATATTTTAGTGGCATCCATCACTGAGGTAATCCGTTGGGCAATCGTAATCATAATCGAATCTTGTTCGTAAACAGCTAACGCTTGACGCAACTTGGCATCTGTTTTAAAATCCAACGCCGAAAAACTATCGTCAAAGATATATAAATCAGCTTGTTTAACTAAGGCGCGGGCAATCGCCAACCGTTGTTTTTGACCTCCTGAGAAGTTATCGCCACCTTGTTCGACCACTGCTTCCAGTTGATTGTCTAGTTCGCGTACAAATTCAGCCGCCTGAGCAATTTCTAGTGCGCGCCATAATTGTGCATCAGTTGCCTCGCCATTGCCATAGCGTAAGTTAGAAGCAATTGTGCCGCTAAACAATAAAGCCTTTTGTGGTACAAGCCCAATCCGTTTGCGTAAATCAGCTTGCGCCACTTGACGAATATCCTCTCCATTCATCAACACTTCACCTGTCGTCACTTCATAAAAACGAGTCAACATATTAATTACCGTTGATTTACCAGCACCTGTACTACCGATAATGGCAATTTGTTCACCACGATCAGCCGTAAAGCTGACCTGTTCTATTGCAGGTTTTTCGGCATGTTCGAATTGAAAGCTCACCTTATTAAAGGCGATATGTTGAATATTATCCAAGACCTGTGGTTTGACTGGATCGACAATTTCAGTTTTTAATGCGAGTACATCATTAATACGTTGCGCTGAGGCAGCCGCTCTTGGAATGAGTACGAACATCATCGCTAACATCATAAATGAGAATAACACTTGCATCCCATATTGAATAAAGGCCATTAAATTACCGACCTCTAATTCACCTTGTCCAATCAATTTCCCACCAAACCAGACAATCGCAATACTCGTAATATTCATAATTAGCATAATAACTGGCATCGCAAACGCCATTACTTTATTGGCATAGATAGCTGTTTCTGAATAGCCCTGATTAACCTCATCAAAACGTTGACGCTCATCCGCACTTTTATTGAACGCACGAATGACACGAATACCATTTAAACCTTCACGAATTACGCGATTAAGGCCATCTGTTTTCGTTTGTAATTTTTTGAAAATCGGCGTTACTTTCATCCCAATAAAAATCATTACCAACATGAGAATCGGTAGCACCACACAAAAAACAAGCGATAATTTCGCATTACGAGACACAGCCATCACGATACTACCAATTAACATGATTGGGGCAGTTAGCATCATTCGTAATATCATCATCGTTAAGGTTTGCATTTGCACAACATCATTTGATGTTCGGGTAATGAGTGATGCCGTGCCTACCTTATTAAACTCTTGTAATGAAAAAGAAGTCACGCGCTCAAAAATTTGCGCGCGTAAATCACGCCCATAAGACATCGATACTTTAGCTGAATAAAACACGATAATAATCATTAAAATAATTGTCGCAATCGTTAACCCCATCATTTGAATACCGCTCTGCCAAATATAGGCGGTATCTGCCTTAACAATACCTTTGTCGACAATATTTGCCATTATTGTTGGTAAGTAAAGCTCCGCAATCACTTCAATAAACGTCAAAATAATAATCACACTAATTGGAACCTTGTACTTTTTCAAACCACCTAACAACTTAAACATCCGTTCTCACCTCTATCATTTCTTCAATTTTACTTTCTTTTCTTTTTACATTTTTTTTCGATACAGTAATTAATCTTTGTTTTTTGAAAAACACTTATCATCTGATAAGCATTTTAACACTATTATTTTTAACCGGTCAACTGATTACTCTTTCCGATCTTTCAAATCAAAACTGATTGTGATTTCAACTGATTTCGTCTACAATATAAAGTATCACGGTTTTTTGAAAGGAAGTATTATCATGCGTTTTATCGTCACCTTTTTAGCAACGCTCGTACAGTTCATTGTACTTGCCTTTATTTCATATATCATTTTATTTGATGGTAGCCTTTTACTCGGACTGATTATGTCCGTTCTTATTAGTGCTCCGGTTGTTTTTATCGGTGCCACTGCAGCTGAACTTTATTATGGCTTGCGTCATGGTAAACCTGGCCATTTTGTAGGATACGGCGCGGCCTATGGTTTTGTTGTCGCCTTGCTACTTGCCTCGATTTTACAATTATCAATTCCAATGATTATTTTAACGTGCGGCCTCGGTGTTATCTTTGTCGGAGCCCTCGGATTAACCTTCTTCTACATTCGTGGAGCAAATCCTGGCAACGCACGCAAAAAACGTCAAGCCTAAAAAGCATTTACCCGCTGATAATAAATCCCCTATAAGATGGACACGACAGAGTGTCTCTTATAAGGGATTTTTGTTTATCATGAAAAGATATGTCACTAAAAAACGACCGCCTGTGAAATACAGACAGCATTTTCAACAAGTTGTCCTTTTTTTCTAAAGGACATTTACAAAATGGTACACTTTCTGAGTTGGCAATCGCTTTTTTTAGGATTTATGCTTACTTAAATGCACCATCACTTCTTCGTTAGACTCGAGTCCCATTTCACGCATTACACGTTTCACTTCATTGACATCCAATGCTAATGTTGTTTCATCTGTACTTGAAGGAGCTGGCATCGTTAAGATTTTACGGGCATATATTTTATTACATGTCTCAATAAATTGATTATACATCGCACTCGTTTCACTTTGAAACGTAACTAACGGATTAATCTGACCGTATGCTTGTAAACCAATACCTTCTTTGATTGTTTCAACTTCATAGAGATACTCTATCCATTGTTCATCAATTGTTTCAATAAAGAGATTGCGTTCTATCTCATTAATTGAGTACATATTAAAACGCAACCGATTATCACGATACCATTGTAACAAAAAGGCTGTCCCCTCATTTTCATTTAGCTTTGTTAAGGAGACAATTCGTTTTGGTAAAGCAATCCCATCAAACAGTTCGTAGATGGCACTTTTTTTACGTTCATCCGATGCCGCTAAAGCAAAAATAGGTGAGACAATCCCACAAATTATTTGTTCTGTGAATGTCTTTGTATCCGTTAAACTAATAATTTTAAACCGTTCCGCGTAGATTTTTTGACTTTGCAAATGTAAAACTTCATCAAATTGCAATAACTGTTTACGCACATCAAAGTTATGTGCTTCACGTGCTTCTTGGGCATAACGCATTACTTTTTTTACAAAGCGCCCCTTCAAGGGCCGATCAGTTTCTGGCCGCTTTTTCGACCGGAACTTTTCCCAACGACGACTATCAAATTGTTTCAACAGTTCATCTTCTAGCGATAGGATGAATTTACTATGTCCTGGATTACCACGCCGGCCTGAACGGCCAATTAATTGCAAATCAATGCGACGACTATCAAAACGTGAAGCTCCGATAACGCATAACCCACCCCGTTTTAATGAGGCATCATCTAATTTAATATCCGTGCCACGTCCAGCCATGTTCGTTGCGATTGTTACTGCACCAAGGGTCCCAGCATTTGCTATAATCGCCGCTTCTAAACGATGATTTTTTGCATTTAAAACGTTATGTGGAATCCCTTCCCTGTTCAACAGTTCACTCAGCCATTCACTTTCTCGGATTGAGTTTGTGCCGATTAAAGAAGGACGGCCTTCTTTTAAATTATTAAAAATTTCTCGTACGATTGCCCGCCCTTTTTCTGCCTTCGTAGCATAAATTTCATCGGCTAAATCTTGGCGATTAATGCGCATGTTCGTCGGTATCACTACGACATCTAAGTTGTAAATCATTTTGAATTCTTCGGCTTCCGTTGTCGCGGTGCCTGTCATTCCCGATACTTTTTGATACATTCTAAAATAATTCTGAATCGTAATCGTAGCTAATGTCGTTGCCTCAAAATTAATCTTAACCCTTTCTTTTGCCTCTAAAGCTTGATGCATTCCATCGCTATAGCGACGTCCTGGTATTGCTCGTCCAGTATTTTCGTCAACGATAATAACTTGCTCATCCATTACGACATAATTTTCATCTTTCTTCATTAAAATATGTGCTCGCAAGGCAGTCATTGTCGCACGCATCACCGTTTGATTAATTGAATCGAACAAATCAGCTACTTGCCAAAAATATTCTGTTTTACGAATCCCCGCTTCAGTTAGCCATACCGTATGATTCAATTGATCCAAAGTATAATCATTTTCTACAAACGTTAGCAACAGACGATTTGCTCGCGCATAGAGAGAAAGATCCTCATATTTAATGCTCGAAATCACGAGGGGTGTTCGGGCTTCATCGATTAAAATTGAGTCGGCCTCATCAATCAACACAAATTCAAGACCGGTTTGCACCCGATCTTCTACGTGTTTAACCATGTTATCACGTAAATAATCAAAGCCAAATTCTGAGGCAGTCCCATAAATAACATCCCCTTGATAAATCGCTTGTTTTTCAGCCGTTGTTGCTTCATCGCTATTTAAGGTTACAGTTAATCCCATAAACTCCAACGTACGGCCAATTTCATCCCGATCTCGTTCTGCTAAATACGTATTAGCTGTAATTAAATGGACTTTTTTTTCCTCGTAATACTTCACTGTATAACACAAACAGCGATACCAATGTTTTACCCTCACCTGTCTTCATTTCGGCAATGCAACCATCTGCCAGTGCCAATGCGCCAATTAACTGGACATAAGCTGCTTCAAATCCAACAACTCTGCGAATCGCCTCTCGCAAAAGAGCATAGGCTTTTACAAGATCATCTTCCGTTATATCAACATCAGCGCTGAATTTAACTCGCCAATATGTTGTTTGTTCCTTAAATTCGTTGTCATCAAAATAAGTATATAATTTACTCTGTTGTAAGATTCGTCGGGCTAAACGACGATATCCTGTCATTTGATTGTTGTGTGTACTAAGATTCATATGGATTATCCTCCTGATTGCTATTTCTTTATTATACAAGATTGTTACCAGTCTGTGTGGTTTTATCCTCTGTTTCGTCTTTTTACTTCGACAGTAAAGTCCCTTCACTACACTAAATAAACTAGTTGTTTTTTAGTCTAAAAGTAGCTATCTCACTGTTTTTTAATGACTTTCATTGTAAAACAGCATAAAAAAAAGGTACTATTAAAAGTGTAACCTGTTTTTAAAAGGTAAATATTACGTAACCTACACTTATTTTAAAATGAAAAGGAGAGATTAATCGATGAAAAAACTAACACTGACACTAGCCTCTGCTAGTCTTGCAGCTACATCTATTGTTGCACCTGTGGCTGCATCTGCTTCCACGAATGTGACTGTTAAGCTCAATGACACCTTATGGGGGTTAGCCAAACAGTATAAAACGACTGTTGAAAAATTAAAACAGTTAAACAACTTGGAGTCTGATACGATTTACGTTGGACAATCATTACAAGTGTTAACAACACCTACAACACACATTGTTAAAAGCGGGGATTCGTTATGGAAAATTGCCCAAACAAATCACACGACTGTTGAGAAATTACAAGCATTCAACAACCTTCAGTCGACTATTATCTTTGTTAATCAAAAAATCGCTGTCCCTCCTGTTGACTATACAATTGATACAACGGCAGTTGTACAAAAGGCCTCAGACTCTGCACAAGAAACGCCTGTTGCAAAAGACTTAACACCAACAGATCCAGCAACAGAGCAGTCTGTAGTCGCTGAAGAAGCTCCTGTTGCTGAAGAAGCTCCTGTTGCTGAAGAAGCTCCTGTTGCCGAAGAAGCTCCTGTTGCTGAAGAAGCTCCTGTTGCTGAAGAAGCTCCTGTTGCCGAAGAAG
>NZ_AODH01000036.1 GCF_000525915.1 Brochothrix campestris FSL F6-1037
GTCATTTTTCTGAATGTAAGTTTGTTGATCCGTACTTAAAATGATCGGTCGTCTGCCACAATATGTTTTATTTTCTTTGTGTTTTTTGATAAAAAGCACTGGCCGAGGAACTTTTCTTTAAAAAATTGTAGACATTATCAATCGTTTGTCTTGAACATCCTAGTATCTTCAATCCGGTTAAAACAGATTGTTTCGTTTGGAAATAGGCTTCTATCATTACAAGTACATTTGGTGTAGAGATGTTTATAGGTCATTTGTCTACACTCAAAATAATTCTTTGGTCGGAACTATTTTGAGTGTCGCACAAAATGGCTTTTTTATTTGTCTCGCTTAATTTTACTATCGGCGGCATATAATAAAAAGAGTGGCAATGATTACAAATCACTGACACTCTTTATTTAAGTCTATTACTCTTCTTTATTGTACTTCGGATTATAAAACGAGCGGTTATCTAAACCAAAAATCCGTTCACTATATGTTCCTGGATCGGTATGAGCAAGCGCCTTCGTTAACATATTTAATGAGGCATCCATTTGATCAATCAGATGAATCAACTCAGCCTCCATCACTAGTGGCGGTTTAGGACTGCCCCATTCGCCTTTACCATGATGAGATAAAATAATATGTTGTAAGACGACGATTTCTTCGCTGTCAATTTGCAATTCAGCTGCTGCTTTAGCAATTTCATTCGACACGATTGAAATATGACCTAACAGATTACCAGTGATCGTATACGTCGTTGCCACTGGGCCACTTAATTCAATCACCTTCCCTAAATCATGTAAGATGATACCCGCATAGAGTAAATCGGCATCCAATTCAGTGTACTGTTGTTGGAGCTGATCAGCAATGCGCAACATCGATAACGAATGGAATGACAAACCAGAGACAAATTCATGATGGTGACGCATCGCAGCTGGATAACTAAAGTATTCTGCCTCATACTTTTTCACAAGATAATGCGTGACACGTTGTAAGTTCGCATTTTTAATCGCAAATAAGTAATGCATCAGTTCTTGTTGAATTTCATCTCGTTTTATTGGAGCTGTTTTTAAAAATTGATCGGCCGATACACTGTCTAACGCGCTCGTTTCACGTAAACCTTTAATTTTCATTTGCTTTTGTCCACGATAATTTTGCACCTCACCAACCACACTTACAATACTTTCAGGTATGTAACGTTTCAAATCTTCATCAGAAACATCCCATAATTTCCCTTCAATCTCACCTGATTTATCTTGGAACACAATCGATAAAAAAGGTTTTCCATTTGTAGCAATTCCTTTTTGAGCACTTTTAATAAAAGCATAGGCCTCAACAGCCTCACCAACATTGTACTCTAACAACTTCTTTTGCATCAAAATCTCCTCTTTCGTAATCATAATCGTTACCCTTATTATAACATAATGCTCGTCACTATAAAAAAACGTTAGTATTCAGACTCCGTGTCATTTTGGCGGTAGGTCGTTAAATCCAAACATTGTTCAGCCGGCAAGTAATCTTTCATATAGGCATGACAGGTAAAATAGATGATTTGTTGTTTATCTTTAATACGGTCTAATAATTTCATAATTAAGTCTGTTCGACGTTTATCGAAGTTAACAAAACTATCATCAATTATAATCGGTAAGGATATTGCCGATTCCAACACCTCAATAAAGGCAAATCGAATCGATAAATACAACTGTTCCTTTGTTCCTTGACTCAATTCTTCACCCTTAAATTGAAAATTATCTTGTCGTTGCACGAGCAGTTCATCCGCGAAAAAGTCGATGCGATAGTAACGTCCCTCCGTTAAATAACTTAAGAATTCACTCGCCTTTTTCAGTACCCGTGGAAGTCGTTCAGCTTGCAGTCGTTCGACCATCTCGTTGACAATTGTTTGTGCAGTTTTATAGCGCATCCACTCCTGACTGAGATTAGCTACTTCAGCCTTTAGTAAAAAATATTCGTGTGCTATATCCGCGAAAACTTCACCTTTTGTTAACAATTGAATTTGATGGTTCAATTCAAGTAAGTTTTTTTGTGCTATTTGGCGCTCTTTCTGGATCGTTAGACGCTGTTCTTTTAGATTGGCTAATGCTTTTAAAATAGCTGTTTTCGAAGCGAATTGTCGTAATGCTTTGCGCTCATTATTGCTGACTTGCATCTGTAGCACCATCAAACGTGTCTTAATTGTCTCTGCTTGTCTTTTTTGTTCTGCCTTCTGATAAAAGGCTGCTATATCAGGCACATTGACTTCAGCCAACAAAGCTGCTTGTTTTTCCTCATTACGAACAAGTGTTGCCTCAACGCGCGTCTTATTGTTGAGTAGCTGCTCTTTTTCTTGTCGTGCATTAATCGCAGCTTCGGTCTGATGATGATAGGCCTTTTGCTCAGTCAACAAGCGGTCTAGTGTGGCTGGAACATTAGCCCAATCTAGCTCATCCTTCACAGCCGCTGTCACCTGTTGTAACCCATTTAGCCACTGATTTTGTGCCATTATCAGCTCAGTCATTTGCTTTTGTTCTGCTTGTTTTTGGTGCCAGTGTCGTTGTTCGTTAAGTCGCTTGTTGAAGGCGATTAAAAAGACGTCTGTTTCCGTCGGCGAAAGAGACAGTTTTGCTTGTTGGGCATAACAGGCTAAACTTTGCCAAATAACTTCACTTTGCTCCAGTAATCCTTCATTTGTTCGATCATGTTCTGACTTTACAAATTGCAGTTCATCTAATACGGCACACTGCTGTTGCCAAATTTTTTCCCACTCGGTATGAGTTGAACTCGATTCCACGAGTTTTCCTGGTTTCGTACGATAACTACTATAGCTTTTAAACAGTAGAATAAGCGCGCCCAAAGCCATCAAATAGAACAGCGGATGAATAACTGTAGCGAGCAGAACACTAACAATGATCGCTCCAACACTGACATAAACACCTCTACCAATCAACGGTGCTTTTGTTACGTCAGTTTGATCACTCTCATCTTGTAGCTTTTCTTCAATTTCATCACAATTTAATTGTTGCCGTTCAATTTTAGCGAGCAGCGATTGACTTTCTTGCTGCTTTTGTTGTAGCTGCCATTGTAAGCGTTCATATTTTTGTACCAATTGTGTCACCTCTGCTAGATTAGCTTCGGTCAGATCAGTTATTATTTGACGCGATAACTGTTCGTTTATAGCCTCTGTTCCTAATGCTGTTAAGCGACGTTCACGCTCTTGAAAAAGTGACCAATCTGCTAAATAAGGTTCAATTTCATCCCATTCTAGTCCTTCAAACTGGTTGCTTTCAACCATTTGACGCAACACATGATTTAAAGATAATTCCAGTTTATAAGCCTCATTTTCCAGCTGTTCTCGTTCTGTCACCAACGCCTTCATCTGTTCAAATCCATCTGCTGGAAAACGAGTAACCGCAAGTTTTTTTTAACGTTTGTTGGCCTTTTTCCGCTTCTTCAAATACTGACCATTTGCTTAAGTAGTCAGTGTATTGTTCCTGTTGTATGCTTAAGTCAGCCTCTTTTTTCTGGGATTGCTCTAGCTGTCGTTCAAGCAAACCCGCTTGCTCTGTAAGCTGTGAAAAAGCACCATTATTTGCCTTTGCTTGCTTGTACTTCAGTTCTAAATCTTTTAAAAGATTTAGTTTCTTATTTAAGCTTGGCTTGCGTCCATTTGGTTTGAAAATATCTTCACGTTTTTTTTTGCAATTGAGTATCGACTCTTAACAATACATCTGAACCAACTGTCCCTGCTGCCAATAAATAACGATTGAAATCAGATTCTTTTAAGGCTTGCACATTTTGTAAACCATGGATATCAAAACTATAGATGGCCTTAAACATCTGCTTCGTCATTCCTTGCAATAATTTCACAAGATCGGCTTCATCGCCCCGTGAACCATCAGCAAAATAAAGGGTGACATCACCAGTCGCCTTGCCTTTCTTCCGTTCAATCATGACGATTTCATTGGTATCGGTTGCAACCGTTATCCGACCGCCAAATCCATCGTAATCCTTCGGTTCTAATCGTCTTTCACTGCTTTTATTTGTTGGAAACCCAAATAAAATAGCTTCAATAAAGGCCATCATTGTTGATTTCCCTGCTTCATTTGGTCCATAAATCAATTGTGTTTTTCCAAAAGTTGGAAACGTTATTTGACGCCATTTACCGTAGCCATACACATCAAGCTGTTTAATAATCATTTTGTTTCACCTTCCTCCGCAATCAACTGCCCAATCAGCAAGGTTGCCTCTGTTATTAACTGCTCGCGTTCGCTATCAGTAGGCACTTCGATGTAGCGTCGAGCAAGACGTTGCATTATCATCTCTTGAATACTATCATTAAATGCTTGTGCTTCTTTCAATTGATTAATAGCACCCAACCAATGCGTTTGATAGGCGCTATCTTCTTGCCACCAACTGGCTGAAACATCAGTGTTTAATCGTTGTTCAATCTGATAAACCCAGACAAAATCATCACGCTCTTGTTCAAGATCTTGCAACCGTTCCAATACTTCATTGTTATTAATTTTTTGTTGCACTATCTTTCCTAATTTCCGATTTGAACGAATGACGATTCTTAAAAAGGCCTGCCCCTTTTGAAGCTGACGTACAGCATCAACTTGCTCAGTTAATTTTTGCAACAAATGATCTAGACTCATATCTGCCTCGATTTCCAAAAAACATTCGTGCCATACAATTGCAGCTGCTTCTTTAAATAACAGTTTCGTTTTCAGTTCATTTAGAGTGACCAAATAGCCACCTTTTTGCCCCGTTTCTTTACGATGACGACCTTGAATATTGCCCGGGTAAACAATCATTGGCTCTTTATGTAATACTGCTCGTTTATGAATATGACCTAATGCCCAATAATCAAACTGCTTTGCTAATAACTCATCTATTGAAAATGGTGCATAGTTCCCACCTTCAGTTAGCTCTTCGCCATGGTATATCCCAATATTATAAGATGCTGTTTTATCCTTAACATAGGTATCGACACGTCGGTCTTTAATGTGGCGTCGGTCATAACTAAAACCATGCAGTGCGACTGATCTGCCATCACCTAACTCGTGAATCACAGTTGTTGTTTCGCTCGGAAACAACGTTACATTACTCGGAAGACTTAACGCCACCTCATGATTGCCACGGTAATCATGATTTCCGGTTACAGCATACACTGCAATATCAGCCTGTTCTAGCCTCTGCATCTCTGCTATAAAACGCGCCTGAGCACGAATACTTTGTGTTTGTTCATCATAAATATCACCGGCAATAATTACAAACTCTACATCTTCATTGATTGCGATTGTAACGAGTTCGGTTAATGCCTTAAATGTGCTCTCTTTCATTGTTTGAAAAATGAGCGGTGGTAACTGCTTCAAGCCGACAAACGGACTATCTAAATGCAAGTCAGCAATGTGCATAAATCGTAGGTCTTTCATCACCCATCCCCCTCGATACGAATATATGTTCTAGTATAACACGAAAAACCTTACCCCTTAAAGAGAATACTATCCCACACAAAAAAGCAGTCACCGAGGGGTGACTGCTTTGCTTGTAATTCACTCTTTAACTTTACGCTTTTGGTTCTTCTTGATATAAGTCACGTAACGGACGTGTAATAATTTCATTCAAGTCATTAATTACAACCGACATGCGTTGTTCTGATTCGATTAAGGCTGAAATATGTTCATTTTCTTGTACTTCTTGCGCTAATTTTTGCGCAGTCTCAACTTCAGTCTCAGTAATTTCTTGGCCTTGTACTTGTTTTTGTTGTAATTCTAATTGCATCACACGGAATCGATCAAATAATGCTTGCGATGCTGGTGTATCCTTGACAACTTGGTAAGCATTTTTCAGTTCAGTGTATTGCTCCGATTGACGTAAGTTACTTTCTAAATTGTTTGCGATATCATAAAGATTTTCAGACATTATGCATTCCTCCTAGTCGATTTCATAATTACTATACCATGTTTTCAATTTCGATAACACAAAAAACTTCTACTAGTTACCAAAAAAATAATTGAAGAAATCCTTCGTTTTTTGAGCACCTTTTTTTATTCCTGATCCGACTGAGTCAGCTGTGTCTTTCACACTATCAAAGATACCTTTTTCTTCTGTTTCCTTGGTCGTTTGGCGTTCTTGTTCTGCTGTCGCAGCACTTTCAATATCAAAGCTCTCGTTTTTCATTTGTGGTAATGATTGACTTAAGATTTTACCCGCAACACTAACAACACCTGATGAACTGTCAGTTTGCAAATAATGTTCTTCATCTGTATTATCAAAGCCCATCCACATCGATAGTACAACGTTAGGAGTATAGCCAACAAACCATTGATCTTTGGTTCCATCCGTTGTCCAATCCACCTGAGTTGAGCCTGTTTTCGCTGCTATATCATAACCTGGAACGCCTGCACCTTGACCTGTTCCGCTTTTCACAACATCTAACAACATCGAAGTCATATCTTTCGAAACCGTTTCAGAAATGATTTTTTTACTCGTTGTTTCTTCATTATCGACAATGATTCGGCCACTCGCATCAACAATCTTTCTAATTAGATGCCCTTTTTCTGGTAATTTACCTTCGTTTGAAAAAGTAGCGTAGGCCCGCGCCATCGTCATTGGTGAATAGCCTGTTTTTGTACCACCTAAAGCTAAAGACAAGTTTTCATCTGCTTTTGCGACTGAAAGACCAAATCGTTCGACTGATTTAACACCAGTGTTCAGACCGATTTTTTTGAGTAACCATACAGCCGGTAGATTAATCGAATTTTGCACTGCTTCATACATCGGCATTTTCCCTTGATAAACTCCGCCAATATTCGTTGGTTTATAACCGTTGAAGTCAGTGAACTTATCTTGGAGTTGGTCAGTTGTTTCAAATCCTTCCTCGAGTGCTGGCACATAAACAGCTAACGGTTTCATTGTTGACCCCACTTGCGTACGCAATTGTGTTGCTCGATTAAAGCCTCTAAAGACATGTTCGCCACGACCACCGACTAGTGCATATATTCCTCCTGATTTTGGTTCCATCATCACACCACCGCTTTGAACCATCTCGCCGTTCATATCGCTCGGAAAGTTATAATCATTGTTGTAGACTGTTTCCATCGCTGTTTGGAGGTTTTGATCCATCATCGTATAAATTTTGTAACCTTTTGTAAGTAAATCATCTTGTGACAAACCATAATTATTGATAGCTTCATTCAAGACAGCGTCGGTATAAAACGGATATTTAGTCTGTGCTGTAGTCGTTTCTTTCGTATTCAAAACAATGGCTTGTTTAATAACTGTATCATACTGTTCCTGCGTGATTTTTTCGTTTTCTAATTCTGCTTTTAACACTTGATCTCGACGCGTTGTCGCTTTTTCAATGTACTTTGTTGGATCGTAAGAAGAGGGTAATTGAACCAACCCTGCTAGCAGTGCACCTTCTTCAATTGAAACATCCTTAGCCGCTTTATTGAAATATTTTTGCGACGCATTCTCGATGCCCCATTCACCATTACCAAAATAGACCGTATTCAAATACATTTCTAAAATTTCATCTTTTGTGTATTTATTTTCAATTTCAGCTGCTAAAAATAATTCTTCAACTTTTCGCTTTAATGTTTGTTTATCGGTTAGTAGTGCATTTTTCGCAAGTTGTTGTGTGATAGTCGATCCTCCACCTGTAATATGACCCGTTGTTAGTAAACCGACAACACCTCGAGCCATCCCACGAATATCAAAGCCATTATGAGTATAAAAGCGTCTATCTTCTATAGATATAAGGCCGTTTTTAATATTAGGAGATATTTTATCAATTTTGACAAAAGTTGCATTGCGTGATGACACCTCTGTCGCCTTATCGCTATCTTTATCGTAAAGACCTGTCGTTGTTTCAAGCGCAGCTTTTAGCCCATTAACATTTGCTTGTTTAGCCATAAATGTGAAGTATAAAATTGTCAAAAAGACAACCGTTAGAATAGTAATAATAACGATTTTAGTCACGTAATATTTTTGCCAGAACAGTACCCACTTACGAGTAATATTATTCATATTTAAAAAAATTAATTTGTTCATTTTTCATAATTTGTCATCCATTCTTTTTAAGCCATCCTTCATTCGTTTTGGTATTAATTCATCTTATCATAAAAACATAGGATAATCGAAGATGACGATGTGAGCTCTTTGCTTCTATCAAACAATTTCATTATATTGAGAAACTCGTCGTTGTTTTTTTCTAATAGCCATTCTCAAATCGCTATTCCTAATAGTTGCCTTGCTATATCAACTACTATATAATTAAATAATAGCTACACTAATTTTCAAACTTACACGAGGGGGGATTATTCCGATGGGGCAGAAAAACTAATTATTAGGCTCATTAATGCCTATTACTACTTTATTAAAGATGTTATTGTCTATACGCTAGTTAACTATCGGACTATTGCCATTCGTTAACTCATATATACAATTCATCTTGAATCATTATTTTAAAAAACTACTAGGAGGTGTTTGGATCCTATTCAGTTCGAATAGCGATCCACTTATTTGATATTTAATTTATTGGCTATTGTGATTTTAATACTAGCATCAGCATTTTTCGTTGCAACAGAGTTCGCGGTTGTAAAAATGCGAGGCAGTCGTTTAGAACAACTGGTTGAAGAAGGTCATCCCAATGCCGAGATGGCAAAAAAAATTCATAACAATCTTGATGCCTATTTATCGGCATGTCAACTCGGTATTACGCTAACATCTTTAGGTCTTGGTTGGCTCGGCGAACCGACGATTGCACATTTACTTGAACCTGTTTTCAACTATTTTAATCTCCCTGCAGCCGCTGTTAGTTTAATTTCGTTTATTATCGCCTTTTCAATCATCACTTATTTACATGTTGTTGTTGGTGAGCTCGTTCCAAAAACAATGGCAATTACAAAAACAGAGCAAGTAACATTGGCTGTTGCGAAACCGTTAAATGTCTTTTATCGTGTAATGTATCCGTTTATCTGGTTTTTAAACCACTCTGCTCGTGCCATAAGCCGCTTGTTTGGCTTAGATATGAATGGGGAACATGATGTTGCCCACACTGAGGAAGAACTACGGTTTATCGCAACCGAAAGTTTTAAGAGTGGGGAAATTAATCAATCCGAATACGGGTATTTGAATAAGATTTTCGAATTTGATGAACGTCTAGCGAAAGAAGTGATGGTTCCTCGAACAGAAATCGTTACCTTGTCTATTACAGATACAATAGAAGAAGCAGCGAGTACTACCTTATCTGAACGCTATACTCGTTACCCGGTTATCGATGGCGATAAAGACAATATCGTCGGCGTCCTTAATTTAAAAGACTTATTGAGTATTTATGTAACAGGTGAGTTACAACCGAGTGATACAATTGCTTCTCTTGTAAAACCGATTATTCGTGTCATTGAAACAATTCCGATTAATGACTTACTGCTGAAAATGCAAAAAGAACGTAACCATATTGCGATTTTACTCGATGAATATGGTGGTACCGAAGGACTTGTTACTGCTGAAGATATTCTCGAAGAAATTGTCGGAGATATTCGCGATGAATTTGATAATGATGAAATCGCTGAAATTACGAAGATTGCTGATAACCATTATGTTGTTGAAGGTAAAGTTCTCATTGATGAAATCAATAATCTTTTACACGTCGACCTCGAAGATGAGGATGTTGATACAATTGGCGGTTGGTTCTTAACGCAAAAATTCGATGCAAAACAAGGCGACTCTCTTACTTGTGATAACTATCTCTTCACACTAAAAGAGATAGAAGATCATCATATTTCCTTCATTGAAATAACGAAGAGTGTAGCAGAAGAAGCCTAAAAAAGCTTAATATCTAATAAAATGAACCCTCTAAGATCGCCACTTAAAAAGCGCATCTTAGAGGGTTTTTGTGTTTATAATAAAAAAAGAAATTGGAACAGATTAAACTGCCTAAAAAGCTTTCATGAAAAATTTAAAATACAATCATAATGTACAAGACTCGTTTCTTAGTTTCTTTAAGGATGAGGTTAAAATTAACAGATGCACACAATAGCAGAAGTGAAATGAGAAATTAAGCGTTATCTGACATTTACTATCGTGGTCAATACAATTTAAAGAAGCTACCGTCTGTAAAATACAGACAGGTGCTGAAAAAATTGCCTATGTTTTTCAAAATGTGCTATACAAAAAGGGGGCCCTTTATAAAAAACGAGATTTTTTCTATGACTGCTCATATCGAATCATTGGGTCATGACTGACACGTTCGTTTTTATTCAACTCATTAATCAACCGCATTTCATGACTTGATAATTCAAAATCAGCTACACTTATGTTAGCTTGAATCCGTTGTTTCGTTTGTGATTTAGGAATAACAACTGACCCTCGTTGTAAATGCCAACGGATAATAATTTGAGCCGGCGATTTTTGATGATGTCGTGCCAATTTTTGCAGCACGTCATTTTGTAGCACATCACTTTTATTTTGACCTAATGGTCCCCATGCTTCATGTTGAATATGATGTGCTGCTAAATAAGCCATTAAGTTTGTTTGCGCAAAATAAGGATGTGTTTCAACCTGATTAACAGCCGGAATAATATCGTGCTCCTTAATCAAACGTTCGAGTAACGGTTGTTCATAGTTACAAACACCAATGGCACGAACCCGTTTTTCAGATAAGAGCCTTTCCATTGCCCGCCATGTGTCATTAAAATGTGCTTTCATCGGCCAATGTATCATGTATAAATCCAAATAATCAAGTTTTAATTCCGCTAAAGAGCGTTCATATGCCTGCAAGGTTTCATCATACCCCTGATCAGCATCCCATACTTTTGAGGTGATAAACAATTCATCACGGGCAATGCCAGAAGTTTGGATTGCTGCACCGACTAATCGCTCATTTTCATAACGTTTAGCAGTATCAATCGCACGATAACCACTCGCTAAGGCATCTTCAATGGGTTGTTGATTTTCCATCAAAAAGACACCAAACCCAATTTGGGGCATTTCGACACCGTTATTTAATACGATTCTTTTTGAATAGATTGTTTCCATATTGATTCCCTCCTTTTTTCACTAAAACATCCCTGCTAATTTCTAGTTTACCGCATTTGTTCGTGTATCTCTATTAATCCAATCAATTAGTCCTTGAAAAAGACCGTAAAAGTTAGATTTCAAGCTAATTCATATCATTATTTTTGTTATTATTCGTTACTCAAAAATACGACATTTTTCAAATGTAAAGATTTTGTTAAGAAAGCACTAATGTTTTTGTTTTTATGTTAGAATTAGATTGTACTTTGCTGAATTGGGTGTCATAATAAATTAATAAATTAGTAAATACAAATTACATATTCATATAATGGAGGAATAAAAAAATGGTTTTCAAGAATAAGAAAGATCGTTTTGCACATTTATTACATGAAATCTCATTAAATATCAATGAGGCCGGTAAATATTTCAGCGAGTGTCAAGTTGAATCACAAGATGATTTACGTAAACTTGCAGAAGTCATGAAAGAATATGAACTTAAAGGTGATACGCTTGTTCATAAAATCATCTTAGAGTTAAACAACGCCTTTATTACACCAATTGAGCGTGAAGACATGCTTGAGTTAACAAACCGCTTAGATGATATTTTAGATGGTTTCGAACAAGCTTCCTTCATCCTTGAAATGTACAATATTTCACCAAAAGATGAATACATTACGAAGTTTTTAGAAAACCTTTCAAAAGCAACAGCTGATATCTCTGTAGCAACTGGTTATATCTTTGATAAAAAGCTTAAAAACGTCCGTGAATTAGCGATTCAAATTAAGGATTACGAATCAATCTGTGATGATATTTACCGTGATTCAATCCGTCACTTAAATGATAACATTACTGATCCGATTCAATTTTTCAAATACCGTGAAGCTTACGAAGATTTAGAAGATATTGCAGATGATTGCCAATCAGTTGCTAATACGCTTGAAACCATCGTTATGAAGAACGCCTAATTAAGGAGAATTATATAATCTATGGATAATATACTAATCATTACAATTGCGATTGTAGCTGCAGCGCTTGTGTTTGACTTTATCAATGGTTTCCATGATACAGCGAACGCCATTGCTACGAGTGTTTCTACTAAAGCAATTAAACCAAAACACGCCATCATTATGGCAGCCATTATGAACTTTTTAGGCGCGATTTCATTTACAGGTGTAGCAAAGTCGTTAACAAAAGATATTGTTGATCCATTTGCCTTACCACATGGTGACATCGTTATTTTAGCAGCGCTTATCTCTGCTATCATTTGGAATTTATTGACTTGGTATTTTGGAATTCCAAGTAGTTCTTCACATGCATTAATCGGTTCGATCGCCGGAGCAGCCTTAACTGCTGCTTTTATAGCTGGTCAATCGTCACCGCTTAACTACGCTGGATTCACTAAAATTATCCAAGCTCTAATTTTAGCACCGTTCTTAGCCTTTGCTGCTGGTTATATCATCTATACAATTTTCAAGCTAACCTTGAAAAACTTTAATTTAGATGCGACTAACCGCCGTTTTCGTTACTTACAAGTACTAACGGCTGCGTTTCAATCCTACGCTCATGGTACCAATGATGCCCAAAAATCAATGGGTATCATTACATTAGCCTTAATTGCTAATGGGTACCAAACAGATGCTGATGGCGTCCATTTCTGGGTACAGGTAGCCTGCGCGACTGCAATGGCAGTTGGGACTTCAATTGGTGGTTGGAAAATCATTAAAACCGTCGGTAGTAAGATTATGAAAATCAAACCTGTTAACGGGGTAGCTGCTGACCTTGGTTCGATGTCTGTTATTTTCACTGCGACTGGCTTAGGATTGCCCGTAAGTACGACGCATGTTATTAGTTCATCTATTCTTGGTGTTGGTTCATCACACCGAATCCGTGGTGTTAAATGGGATACAGCCCAACGCATGGTTATCACTTGGGTCATTACCTTACCTATCTCAGCCGCAGTTGCTGGGCTCGTATATTATATTTTCACCTTGTTTATGTAATCCATTTGAAAGGAAGGAGCCATCTTAAGTGGCTCCTTTTTTCAGCTTTATCTGTAATCACCTAAGTCATCACATTCAAAACAATCGTTTTTTATTAAACATTCAGCTTGATATAACATTTCAATTCTCAGTAAATACGGATACAGCTTTTTAAGTAGCTCTAAAAAAGACTCCACAGTTATTTTTGTATCTGTAATATAATTGACAACAATCCACTCATCCTCTAACTTAATTCCTATATCTCTTTGCAAACCATCATTCCAATATTCGCTTATCGTGTCTGCTTTATTTACTCTAGATTTAGAGAGGTTTTCTTGGATGGCATATACTTTTACTTGACGATGATTTAGGATATGGATGTCTTTTTTATTAAACGTTTTTCGTAAATACTTTTCCATTTCTTTGAACGACCAGATTTCTGGCACGATAAACGCACGAATAAATAACTGATCCGCGTATTTAAATCGTAAATTGAATTGTTTTAACACTTTAACAGCCTGTATTTTTTTCATCTGTTCCCCCCTCTTTTAAAAACATCATAAACAATTTCTTCTGATTGTGCCGTTTAATAAATACTTCTTGACGATGAATTCCAGTCGTTTTTTTTGCAAATCCCCTTTTAAAATAACATAATGAGACATTAACTGTAAGTATTGTCCACTCTTAATCCATCTTTTGCGTAATTATAAATACACCATAATTTAACAACGCACTAATTATTTTAAAAAAAGTAGCAAACCTTTTTGGTTTGCTACTTTTTTTGGATTACTACTAATCCTTCTCGAATACAATATGATCATACGTTGGCGCCTCAACATTCATATGTTGAAAGTTTTGTTGACGCAACGCTTCGTATGTTAATATCGCTGCTGTATTACTCAAGTTCAACGAACGAATGTTATCTGACATCGGAATGCGGAGGCAATTTTCACGATGATCACGCAACACAGAATCCGGTAAACCAGTTGTTTCTTTACCGAAAACGAAGAAAATATCTGAGCTTGTATCGCTGTAATCAAAGTCGCTGTATGTATGCTCACCGAATTTTGTAATGAAATAAAATTTGCCGTCAGGGTATTTATCAAATAACTCCTCTAATGAATCATGCATTGATAAATTAACACTGTCCCAATAATCGAGTCCTGCTCGTTTTAAATACTTATCTTCAATTGAAAATCCGAGTGGGCGGATTAAATGTAAGGCTGTATTGGTGCCGGCACACGTGCGGGAAATATTTCCTGTATTAGCTGGTATTTCGGGTTGGAATAAGACAATATGATTCATGGTTATGTTCATCCTTCTTTCTGAGATAAGTTTAATAATGCCGCTGTAATTTCAGCGCGTGCTTCGTCATCTGTTTCTTCTTGTTGAGCGGTTTGAAGTGCCTCTAAGGCAATATGACCACCAATTTTAGCTAAGGCATAGGCAGCAGTGCCTCGAATGACTGGTCGAGGATCAGCCAGTAAGCAATTGACCAAATCAGGAATTGCCGTTTCGTCCTTATAGCGTCCTAAAATTAAAATCGCATTGCGTTGGAGTGGTTTTTTTCCTCGCCACGACCCCGCCATCGGTCCAAATGTTTCTTTAAACTCGCGATTAGAAATCGTCAGCAATGGTTTCAATAACGGTTTCACCTTCGCCTCATCAGGCTCCATCGCCGGATGAAGGTGAAAGTCTTTGCCACGATTATACGGACAAACGACCTGACAGGTATCACAGCCATAAAGACGATTATGCAGTTTATCACGGAATCGCTCCGGCATCATCCCCTTTGTTTGGGTTTGATAACTCAAGCATTCCTTGCCATTCATCTTGCCATCACCAAGCAAGGCACCTGTTGGGCATGCCTTAATGCACTGTGTGCATTCCCCACACTGGTCACCCATCGGTTCATCTGGTTCAAACGCAATATTGGTAATCATTTCACCGAGATAAACAAAGCTACCATACTCTGGTGTGATTAAAAGCGTGTTCTTGCCCCGCCAGCCAATCCCTGCCCGTTCGGCCACTGCCACATCGGATAACTCCCCGGTGTCGACCATCGACTTTGTACGCGCTTCTGGCACCTTTGTTTTAATAAACGCTTCTAATAAAGCCAGTTTTTCACGCAAGACGGTATGATAATCGACCCCCCATGAGGCACGCGCAAAGACACCACGCCACTCGCCACGCTTACTTCGTAACGTATTATCCATCTGATTGGGATAGGCTAAGGCAATCGCAATAATCGATTGCGGTTGCTCGAAAATGAGACTGGGGTTGACCCGTTCTGCAATGACCGGATGTTCAAAACCAGTTAATAAATCATGCTCTTGGGCAAAGCTTAAGCGCTTTTCTAACGTTTGAAAGTAGTCCGCCGTTGTAAAACCGATTTTTTGAATGCCAATTGTTTTTGCATAAGCCTTGATTTCGTCCTTTAACGTATCCACCATCTTTTCACCCCCAGTGCCCTTTATTATCAAAAAAAAGCACTCACCAGTTAATAATAACCCGGCAGTGCTTTATGTTCATTAAGCGGGTGATCGGGATCGAACCGACGACAACAGCTTGGAAGGCTGTAGTTTTACCACTAAACTACACCCGCTAATTACTCCTTATTTATTACTTCTTTAGTATACCAAAAAACGATTGAAAATCAAGTCTTTTAGGCTAAAACAGTATAAAAAAACGTCATCAGCTTTTCACAATAAAAAACTGACAACGTTGACTAGCCTTAAGTAAAGGTTCCGTAAATTAAATATATGTTCAAAATTGTTAAGAAAATCGCGATAATCCACGCGGTGTATTTCATCCATGTCGGATTAGCAAATTCCCCCATTAACTTTTTACTACTTGTGAAAATCGTTAATGGAATAATCGCAAATGGGAGGGCAATACTTAAGAACACCTGTGTGTAAATAAGTAATTCTTCCACCTTTGCATCTTGACCGTTGAAAACAATTACCATAATAATGACTGGAATAATCGCTAACAAACGAGTTACAACACGACGGAGCCACATTGGAATCTTCATTTTGATAAAGCCTTCCATAACAATCTGACCTGATAACGTACCAGTAATGGTTGAGTTTTGACCAGAGGCTAATAAGGCAACCGCAAACAAGGTACTTAACACCGGACTCGCGACTGCACCGACGATTTTATTATCACTTAAGGCATTGTATAATTCGACAAAACGGCCTAGTTCACTATCCAATCCATAAAACATTGCTGCTCCTAAGATGAGCAATAAGCAGTTAACAATCATCGCGACTGTTAATTGAATGTTTGAATCGATGGTTGCAAAGCGAATCGCTTCTTTTTTACCTTTTTTCGTCCGCTTAAACTGACGCGCTTGAATAATCGAACTATGTAAGTATAAGTTATGGGGCATGATGGTTGCACCAACAATACCTAATGCTAATAATAACATTCCTGGTTGTAACGCAATTTGTGGGTCAGGAATAAAGCCTTTTAGCATCGGTCCCCATTCTGGACTCGCTAAAATAACTTCGTATAAAAAGACAATGAAGATGGTTGCAATTAAGGTCGCTACAATCGCTTCAATTTTACGAAAACCAACTTTTGAAAGCAACAGCAATAGCATTACATCAAGGGCTGTAATCGCTACACCGACTATGAGAGGCATCCCAAACAATAAATGTAAGGCGATAGCACCACCGATAACCTCGGCAATATCTGTTGCCATGATTGCTAACTCGGTAATAATCCATAGAACAACACCGACGGGTTTACTGGTTGCCTTACGTGTGGCCTGTGCTAAGTCCATCCCTGTAACAATCCCTAACCGGGCGGCCATGCTTTGTAATAACATCGCTACAACACTAGCAATCAAAATAACTGACAGTAAAGCGTAGGCATATTGAGCACCACCTGCAATCGAGGTAATCCAATTCCCAGGATCCATATAACCAACGGCAATCAATACACCTGGTCCACTATAGGCTGCTAACTTTTTCCAGAAACCACCTTTTTCAGGCATCGCTACGGTGTTGTTAATCTCTTCTAAACTGGCACCATTCGCATGTTCCACGACTGAGTGATGCTCGTCTTTTACTTTATGTGTCATTCACAACATCTCCTTCGTTTATACACTGTTTTATTCGCTTTGTTTCTACACTGTATATTTTGCCCTAAGGAAACATTATTGTCAACGTCAAAATAAAAAACGATTACAGTTGTAACCGCTTCATTACCTATTCTAACAACCTTAAAAAAAAAAATTATTTTTTTTTTCTGAAATTTGCCACGTCTCCAATTGATTTGAAAGTTGCTTTAATAGTTGTAATTGCTCACGTGTTAAACGATAGGGTAGTTCTAAGTACCACGCCTCTAATTCTGGATTATCGAGCAGTGGGAATGTCGAATTAATTGTTTCATCACGTAAACCATTGACGTCATCAACAAAGTAGTTCACCGGTGTGCCGACCTCTTGGGCAATCGCCACTAAAATATTGAGTGGTGGTCGGTTACGGTTCATTTCATATTTACTAATCGCAGAGGGATTAACCTTAATGCGTTCAGCCAATTCTTTTTGTGTATAGCCTCGTTTTAAACGTTCTGCCTTAATCTTTTCACCAATGTTCATTGTAATCGGCCCCTTTATCGTGCTTCTACTTCTATTTTAGCATTTATCCGACCGTTTGCGTTGCCCTCAACCTAAAAAAACGTATACGACTAATGCGTATACGTTTCAGATTGTAGACAAAGTCTAATTAAACATCTACTAGAATATTAAAAATTGAACAAACTACAGTTCACGGAGGTGATCAAACAACTCACTTTGGGCATCGATTTGATCACTGTTCCCAAACACACATACTTTTGCATCTTCTAAAGCATCTGCAAACATGTTTGCCATCTCACGAATATCGGCTGCTGTTGTACTCAATATTTCATCACGGGTTTGTTGGATATCAGCCAATTGCAGACCTTTTTGGTAGCGTGCCACTGCACGTGCGCCTTTTTGACGGGCTGATAATGGCATATCCATGCTTCCCATTGTGCCAATAATGTATTTTGTCATTTCGTAATCACTCGCATCAAAGGCACGTAAATAAGCGACCACTTTATCATACACGGCCAACGTGTCGACTAAGTTTGGATCACGATATGACCAGAATAACCATTTGCCATTGTCTTGCATCACAAAGCCCGATCCATAGGCGCCACCTAAGACACGCACTTGGTTCCATAAATAATCATACGATAAAATCTTCTTCAAGACGGTAATATGACCGGAATATGGATATTTGGTCTGATCAATGAGACCACCTTTAACAACATACTGTACTTTGCTCGACGTTTTTAAGCCTTCGTTAATTGAAGGATTTAACGGATACGTTCGATTGGCATCAGCCTTGTTATCACTATGAGGTAAGTCTATCGTCGCAAGAGCTGCCACAACTTCATCATAAATCACTTGGTCACCCGTAATCGCGACACTTAATGCTTCTTTACTAATTAATTGCGTAAGTAACTCATTCAATTTTAATTGAACCGTGGCAAAATCGGTTTCTAATGCAGTTGTTAATTCACAAATAAAATCATAGTAACCTAAACCACGAATATCTTCTGAATAGTTACTAACAGGTTCCACATACGATGCTAAACGAGCAGCAGCAATATTATGACCGGCTTGGTTCATACTCATTTCGATGCGCGACTTGATAATTTGGACAATTTCAGTGATGCGTTTTTGATCTTCAAAGCGCGTGTCTTTTAAGATGTCCATCACAAAAGTTAAGCCCGAACGGATGCCTCCTTGCAGGATTTTTGTTTTAACTGCAAAATACGTTTGGAATTTTTCAGACGGTACTTTTTCACTCAAAATACTGTTATAAAACTAGTTCCTCCCGTCACAATGTTCAACTCATTCGAAAGCGCTCCATAACTATATTTACCTGTTGCAAGTTGTCCGACTAAATCTTCGAGTAACCCAAGATAAGGAATATCAGCTTGTGCGATATGAGATGTATTAAACATCAGTGTCAAATAAGCAATTTTATTTGTATTGGTTTCATAGAACATCACTGGGATTTGATCAGCTGCGCTCAAAGCGATTGGATAATCGGTCGCTTGCGGTTCAACGTCAGTGCGTGCTAACATCGGTAGCTTTTGTAAATCGAACTCCGTATCCACACTTTCTTGTAACGCTTTCAGCGTTTGATTGTCTGCAACAAGTTGAGCAACTTCGGCTTCTGTTAACCCCGCTTTAAAGTCATTCAATTCAGCTGCGACTGCCTCATTCAGTTCATCAGCCAATGTATGTGATGGTTCAACAATCACTAGACTTTCATGTAAACTATTGAGGAAATAACGATCGATTAACTTTTCAAAATAAGGCGAATGAAGGGCATTTTTAACACCTGCCAACGTTTTTTCATATTGTAAATGTGTCGTTGGTTTACCATCATACAACCAACTATCCATCGCACGCATCGAATAGATTAACCCTTTTGGCATTGAGCCAAAATCAGCTTCACGCAATTGGAATTCTTTCAAGGTAATCGCTGATTCAATCAGCTCTTTGTCGATACCGTCAGACACGAGTTTTTGTAACGTTTCTCGTACAACAGTTTGAAAGCGTGCTTGATCACTCGCATTGGCATTTTTAATGACAATACTAAAGAACGGTTGTAGCACACCATTTTCATACATCCCAAACACATCATTACCTAATTTGGCATCAAGTAAAGCTTGTTTCAATGGTGCAGCTGAACTTTCTAATAAAATATACTCTAATACGTCTAAAGCGAAGTAATTTTCAGCATCAAAAATATCAGAAATAACATAGTTTAGACTGAGGTACGTTTTATCTTCTAATGTTTCAGTCGGCAATACTGCATACTGCTTGACCTCAACATTTAAATCACCTAATGCAAGTTGGTAAGGAAGAGCTGTCGTATTTTCTACCTGTTGATACTGTGCTAAATAAGCTTCATCTAAGAATGCTAACTTTTCTAGTAAATCAAGGTCTCCTGCAAGCGTAATATAACTGTTAGATGCGTTGTAGAAACGTTTATAATCCGCAACAAATTGTTGATAACTCAACGAAGGAATTGCAACAGGATCGCCACCTGATTCATAGCGGTATGGTGTATCAGGAAAGAGTGATTTTTGAATACTGCGCATCAAGATTTGTTCCGGCGATGAGAAGACACCCTTCATTTCATTGTAGACAACACCTTTATAACTAATATCTGCATCCGCACGCGTTAACTCATGATGCCAACCTTCTTGCTGTAAAATCGTTTCTTTTTCAGTCAATAAAGGATTAAAAACCGCATCTAAATATACATCCATTAAGTTTTGGAAGTCCTTGTCATTTTGACTCGCAATCGGATACATCGTTTTATCGCTGAACGTCATTGCATTTAAGAACGTATTAAGCGACCCTTTTACCAACTCGACGAAAGGTTCTTTTAATGGGTATTTTTTAGAACCACATAAAACAGAGTGTTCTAAAATATGGAACACGCCGGTGTCATCTTCTGGTGGCGTCCGAAACGAAATCGAAAACACTTTATTTGTATCATCATTTTCGATATAAAGCAGTTTTGCCCCACTCTTATTATGAGTAAAGCGGTGAACCACTGATTCGATTTCAGCAATTTCTTCACGTTCTTCATACTTAAAACCATGGTAATTTGCAGCTAGTTTTAAATCTAACATCTATTTCCTCCTAGTGAATACTCTATTTGTTCAATGATTCTATTATAGCAAATTAAACGGGGCATTTAACCTATTACGACTTATAGCGTGAGCCCTATGACTTCATCTAAATGTGCTATTTCAAATGTTGGCGTATAACCCTGACTATCTTTACGTGCCGGATTATACCAACAGGTGGCGATCCCCGCCATATTGCCGCCTTTAATATCAGAGGTGAGCGAATCACCAATAATCATTGTGTCTGCCTTATTAAACTGCGGAATCCGTTCAAATACATGATCAAAGAAGCCCGACATCGGTTTTTGAAACCCAGTATCTTCTGATACAAAGACATCTTTAAAATAAGGCATCAAACCCGAATCAGTTAAGCGACGATACTGTGTACTTGAGACGCCATTCGTTACAACATAAAGCGCGACCTGCTGATGTAATTTTTCAATTAATGGTCTTGCACCCTCGATTAAAAAATGCCCTTCTGCTAAATACTCGCGAAAACGCTCATCACAAACAGACCCATCTCGTGCAATTCCGAGTTCATCAAAGAGTTGCTGGAAACGACCAGAAACAACTTCTTGTTGCGATATTTGGCCCTGTTCAAAGCGACGCCACAGGTGATGATTGATTATTTGATAGCGTGTTTCAATGGCAGATGATAAAGTGACTTGTTCGTGAGCAAATAATTTAATTAAGGCCGCTTTTTCTGTCGCTGCGAAATCGAGCAACGTGTCATCGACATCGAATAATAAGGTGTTATAGGTTGGCATAAGTACTCTCCTTTATACATAAGAAACGTGCTAACATTTTTGTTAGCACGTTCGAAATTACTATTTCTAACAGCTTTAGTTTGGCTTACAATACTTTTTCTAAGAAAATTTTAGCACGTTCAGATTGTGGTGCTTCGAAGAAAATACTTGGTTCTGTCTCCTCGATAATTTTGCCTTCATCCATAAAAATAATTTTACTCGATACGCGTTCAGCAAAGGCCATTTCATGCGTAACAATCACCATTGTAATACCTGTTGTGGCTAATGATTGAATCACTTCGAGTACTTCTTTAACCATTTCTGGATCTAACGCCGAAGTCGGTTCATCAAACAAGAGGTATTTCGGTTTCATTGCTAAGGCACGTGCAATTGCCACCCGTTGTTTTTGACCACCTGATAATTTCGATGGGTACACATCGGCTTTGTCGGCTAAGCCAACTTGTTGTAGCAATGCTTCAGCCTCTTTTACAGCCTGTGCCTTTTCGATTTTACGGACCTTAATCGGAGCATAGGTAATGTTTTCAAGCACTGTTTTATGAGGGAATAAATTAAAGTGTTGAAACACCATGCCGACTTCACTACGCATTTGCATCACTTGTTTCTCTTTTAATAATGTGATGTTTTGCTCATCGATAAAAATAGCACCCGTCGTTGGTTCACCGAGCAAGTTGATTGTCCGAAGGAGGGTTGATTTGCCAGAGCCTGATGGTCCAATAATTGTGACAACTTCACCATCATTAATTGTTGTCGTGATATCTTTTAAAACATGTAATTTACCAAAACTTTTATTAACGGCTTCCATCTTAATCACTGCGACCCAGTCTCCTTTCAATTAACGAACCAATGAACGTCAAGATCATTGTTAAGCAGTAGTACACAATAAATGCCACAATCATTGGTGGGAAGTACATGTACATATTTGCTGAGACAATTTCTGCACGACGCATTAAGTCTGTTACAGCAATGGTTGATACGATTGCTGATTCTTTTGTTAACGTAATAAACTCATTCATTAAAGCCGGTAGGATGTTTTTGATTGCCTGCGGTAAAATGATATCTAACATTAGTTTACCATAAGGAACGCCCAAAGCCTTACCTGCTTCATACTGCCCTTTATCAACCGCATTTAATCCAGAACGGATGATTTCAGACATGTAAGCTGCTGAATTCAAAGAAAAGGTAATGATTGCAGCTGTTAATGGTTCAATATCGAAGTGAAATAATTGTGGTAACGCTAAGTATACGAGTGATAATTGCATAATTAACGGTGTGCCACGAAAAATCGAAGTATAAAAACGAGCGAATAAGCTCAATGCTTTCAATTTACTAATTTTGAAGATTGCTAAGATGATTCCTAATATAAAGCCAAACAAAGCGGAGAAAAAGGCAATTTGTAACGTAACCCACACACCGTTTAATATATAAGGAATCGATGGTTTTAACTGATTAAAAACGTCTATCATACCTTGCATGCCATCGTTCACTCCTTCCAATTTTTGCGATGCTTATTGACCGCCACTTTTAATCCATTTTTCAACTAATTTATCCATTTCGCCATTTTCTTCCATTTCTTTCAATACTTTATTGAAGTCAGCTGTTAATTTGCTGCCTTTAGGAAGTGCGATTGACATTGGGTCACCTGTTTCTAACGAATCATCTTCAACATTAAACTGTGCTAAACGATCTGAATCCTTCGTATAACCATAGGCAACAGTGTCTACTGTAATAATCGCATCGAGTTTGTTACCAGCCATTGCTTCAACCATCTCGTTTACTTTATCCCATTGTTCCACTTTCATTGGTGCTTTTTTGTTCAAGTCTTCAGCTAAAGCAGCTTGTGTCGAACCGATTTGAACGCCGACTTTTTTACCTTTTAAATCGGCTGTTGTTTTAATGTCGCTACCTTTTGGCACTAACACAACTTGATGTGAGGTGAAATAAACACTCGAGAAATCAACTTGTTTCGCACGCTCTTCGTTTTTAACCATACCCGCCATAACGAAATCAACGCTTTCTTTATTCAAGGCAGCAATTAAACCACCAAATTTTTGATCTTTAATTTCTAAGTTGTAACCTAATTCTTTTGTGATGTATTTTGCAACATCAATATCAAATCCAACGATTTCATTTGTTTTTGTATCAACAGATTCAAATGGTGGATAATCGGCACTTGTACCCATCACAATTGTTTTCTTGCCGTCTTCACTTTTCTTTGTTGGTGCCTCTGCATTCGCACCACAAGCCGCTAACACAACCAATAATGCCGTCATCATCATTATTATAACTTTTTTCATTTTTCATTTCCCCCATCTATTTGTTTTTAGTTTATCATTTATCATTTCGCTTCTATATTTAATTATATTACCTGTAATATTTATGCACGTCAAGTCCTTTTTATAAATAAAATGATGTTTTTATACAAAATACAGCCTTTTTATTCGTATTTTTATACATTTATGCATTAATTTATATTTTCAGATATTTCATTTGATAAATTATAATGAAAGATACTTATCAAAATCATGTTGTTTTTTTAAATTGTAAGACGCTTACAACTGCGTTATACTAAGGTTGTGTCAAATTTTTGTCATCAATGGCAAAAGGAGTTGAGTAGGTTGGGTAAGAAAAAAATCGTCATTTTAGGTGCTGGCTATGGTGGTTTACGGGCACTAAAAAGATTACAAGACTTAAAGCCAGATGCTGAGCTTATTTTAGTTAATAAACACAGTTATCACTGTGAAAAAACAGCCTTACATGAAGTTGCAACGGGAGCTGCTAATCCCGGCGATATTTGTTATCCTGTCTCAAGTGTTGTCGACCCTCATTACACAACATTTATTGAAGCGACAGTTTCACAAATCGATCATCAAACAAAAATGGTTTTATTTGATAATCACGAAGCCCTCACTTATGATTATCTACTCATCGCCCTCGGTTTTGAATTTGAATCGTTTGGCATTGATGGATTAAATGATTATGCGTATCAAATTACAAATATTCCATCTGTCAAAAATATTTATGACCAATTAAATGAAAAATTACGGGCATTACAGCCCGAAGAAACGCTCTCAATTGTTGTTGGTGGTGCAGGTTTCACAAGCATCGAATATATCGGTGAACTAGTCGAACAACTGCCCTTCCTTACAAAAGCAGCGAATATAAAACGCAATCAGGTCAAAGTATCGTGTATCCAATCAAATGTTTTACCGATGTTTTCACCTGAATTAAGTAACTACATCATTAAGAAACTTGAGAAAAAAGGCGTCACCTTTATTAAAGGTCGTGTTGCTAAAATAACGGTCGATAGCGTCTATCATAAACTTGACCGTGACGCGGCAACGAGTTCGATTGAACCTGCTGATATGTTTGTTTGGGCCGGTGGTGTTCGTGGTAGTTCTGTTATTACAAACTCAAACTTCACATCCGATCGTGGACGTGTCTTGGTTCATAAAAACTTAACGGTACCGGATTGTCGAGATGTAATGATGATTGGGGATTGTTCCATTGTGATGGATGAAACAACCGGCTTTCCTTATCCAACTACTGCCCAAATCGCAATGCAGCAAGCCGATTGTGCCGCCAACAATATTGCAGCCTTACTCAAAGGGGGCAATCTAAAAGAGTTTATTTATCGACCAAAAGGCACTGTTTGCTCAATTGGCCGTCATGATGCCGTTGGTGTCGTCATGGGGAAACAATTACGCGGCGTTACTGCCTCAGTCTTAAAAAAGGTGATTGATACACGATCAATTGTTTTAATCGGTGGCGTCGACACTGTCCTCAAAAAGCAAAAGATTTTCCGCAAGAAAAGCATGTATACTGTTTAAGATACAGACACCATTCAAGATGACCATTCGGTCATCTTTTTTTGTTCGCAAGCTGTTTCGTTTTACAAACAGATTACAGTTCGTTAAACTTTACTTGTAAGCGTTTTCTACCATTACTTCAAATCGAAAGGATGATGTGAAATGCAAACAAGACTAGATGAACGATACGGTTTATTTATTAACGGTGAATGGGTTATTCCTAAAGGAGCCATCTTTATGAACGCTACTAATCCAAGTAATGGCGACATATTATCACAGTTTATTGATGCCACTGCGACTGATGTTGATAACGCAGTTGTCGCTGCCACTGCTTCCTTTAATGATTGGAAAGCTGTAGATGTCGTAACCCGAAGCAACATGCTCTTGAAAATAGCTGATTTAATCGACTCTAATTGTGAGCGGCTCGCCCTAATTGAAACGCTCGATAACGGTAAACCGATTAGAGAAACAACAACGATTGATGTGCCACTTTCAGCTGATCACTTCCGTTATTTCGCCGGTGTCATTCGCACCGAAGAAGGCAGCGTCAAAGACTTTGATAATGATACCCTCTCGCTTGTTTTAAACGAACCGATTGGGGTTGTAGGTCAGATTATTCCCTGGAACTTCCCTTTGTTAATGGCCGCTTGGAAGCTGGCCCCCGCCCTTGCTGCTGGTAATACCTTAGTTATTAAACCTTCCTCAGCCACAAGTTTAAGTTTACTCGAGTTGTTCAAATTAATGGCAGAGGTGTTACCTCCAGGTGTCGTTAATTTAATTACCGGCCGTGGCTCAGAATCGGGGCAAGCACTGTTAGAACATCCTGGTTTTGCTAAACTCGCCTTTACCGGTTCAACTGAAATTGGTTACGAGGTCGCTAAACATGCTGCCAATAAGCTGATACCGGCAACCTTAGAGCTTGGTGGAAAATCAGCCAATATCTTTTTTGATGACATGCCGTTTAATCGTGCGCTTGAAGGAGCACAACTCGGCATTTTATATAATCAAGGTCAAGTCTGTTGTGCTGGCTCACGTATTTTTGTTCAAGCCGGTGTTTATGACCGCTTCATTGCCGAACTGAAAAAAGCATTTGAACAAGTAAAGGTGGGACTCCCTTGGGAGAAAGAGACTCAAATGGGTGCTCAAGTTAATCAACGTCAACTCAAAAAAATCACTGACTATATTGCAATTGGTCAAAAAGAAGGCGCAACACTCTTAACTGGTGGCGTAACGCTAGCGATTGATGAACAAGCTAATGGGGCTTTTTTAGCACCGACCCTCCTCACCAATGTGACACCTTCAATGCGTGTCGTCCGCGAAGAAATTTTCGGACCGGTTGCTACTGTCATAAAATTCGAGACGATTGATGAGGTCATTGCACTCGCTAACGACTCGGAGTATGGTCTCAGTGGTGGTGTTTGGACAACTAATCTCAACACAGCACTTAAAGTGGGACGTGGTCTTCATACTGGACGCGTTTGGGTCAACACTTACAACCAAGTCCCTGCTGGCTCACCTTTCGGCGGTGTGAAAAAATCTGGGATTGGACGCGAAACCCATAAAATGATGTTGGCTGCTTATACGCAAACAAAAAATATTTATATTAGTACCAAAACCGAAACAGAAGGACTCTATTAACAACAACGCACTCACTGTTAATTACTAGGCAACAAGCTAGCACTTTTATTAACCTTGCTAGCTTGTTTTTTGTTAAGCTCCTTTGTTTTACAAATAGCATGAACTGTACTATACTTTACTTTGTAAGCGCTTACCAAAAGAGAAGCGTCACGTTTCACTACATACTCAATTCAACTACGAAGGGAAGTTTTATGATGACAACACTTATTGACAAACGTTACGGACTATATATTGATGGACAATGGCAAACAGCAAATGATGCCCGATTTATTACTGCCGAAAACCCAAGTAATGGTGAACCATTAGCTGAATTCGTTGATGCGACACATGCTGATGTTGACCAAGCGGTCGCAGCTGCCCATCTTGCTTTCAAAAGTTGGAAAAAGGTTGATGTTGTAAACCGCAGTAAAATGTTACTTAAAATCGCTGACCTAATTGATGCTAATACCGATAAGTTAGCCATGATTGAAACGCTCGATAATGGTAAACCAATTAGAGAAACCTCAACGGTTGATGTACCCTTAGCTGCCGATCACTTCCGCTATTTTGCGGGTGTTATCCGTGCTGAAGAAGGCAGTGTTAAAGACTTTGATGAAGATACATTATCGCTCGTTTTACGTGAACCAATTGGTGTTGTTGGGCAAATCGTCCCTTGGAACTTCCCTATCTTAATGGCAGCTTGGAAAATAGCACCTGCGATTGCTGCAGGAAACACCTTAGTAATTCACCCCTCTTCTTCAACAAGTCTGAGCTTGCTTGAATTATTCAAACTATTGGATCAAGTACTACCTGCTGGAGTCGTTAACTTAATAACAGGTCGTGGTTCTGACTCTGGGGACTACATGTTGAAACACGACGGCTTTGCCAAACTTGCCTTCACTGGTTCGACTGAAATTGGTTACGAAGTCGCGGAGCAAGCTGCCAAACGGCTCATTCCTGCGACCTTGGAATTAGGTGGGAAATCAGCCAACATTTTCTTCGATGACATGCCGTTTGATCGTGCTATTGAAGGGGCTCAACTGGGAATTTTATTTAACCAAGGTCAGGTTTGTTGTGCCGGTTCACGTATTTTTGTCCAAGAAGGTATTTATGACAAGTTCATCGCTGCCTTAAAAACTGCCTTCGAAAAGGTTAAGGTTGGCTTACCGTGGGAAATGGATACGCAAATGGGTGCCCAAGTGAATATGCGTCAACTAGAAAAAATCAAAGACTATGTTGCCATTGGTGAAGCTGAGGGGGCTACCTTGATTACAGGTGGTGTTTCCTTAGAAGTTAACGGCAATCGTAACGGGGCCTTTTTAGCGCCCACCTTATTGGCTAATGTTACAAATGATATGCGCGTCGCTCAAGAAGAAATCTTTGGCCCCGTTGCAACGGTCATTAAATTCAAAACAATCGACGAGGTCATCACACTCGCTAATGATTCTGACTATGGTTTAGGAGGCGGTGTGTGGTCGACAAATATTAACACCGCACTTAAGGTCGCACGTGGCATGGAAACAGGCCGTGTTTGGGTCAATACGTATAACCAAATTCCAGCCGGAGCTCCTTTTGGCGGTGTTAAGAAATCAGGCATTGGTCGTGAAACACATAAGATGATGCTCGATGCTTATTCACAATCAAAAAACATTTATATTAGCACAAAAGAAGCGACCGACGGACTTTATTAACTAAGACTGTTAGTCTTAGCTGTTCGTAAAAAGGCGTTTACTTTTAATTATTTTCAATGCTATCGACTTGATATACAATCGGACACAGCCGAAAGCGGCTGTGTTTTTTATGCTATAATTGAGCATAACTTTCAATACTTAGGAGGATTTTGATGAAACTGATTGAGATTAAGACCACAGAACAACTACAGGCTGCATTCGCAATTCGGATGGCGGTTTTTGTTGATGAACAAGGTGTTGCCCCCGACAATGAACTTGACGCCTACGATACTTTAACCGCTGCTCATCATTTTCTCTTAACTGACGGTGAGCGCCCCGTTGGTACGGCTCGGCTACGATTTATCGCAAATGATACCGCTAAACTCGAACGAATTTGTGTGCTTGCAAATCATCGGAAAGGTGGCATGGGACGTTTAATTATCGACGGACTTGAAGAACATGCGCGTGCTCATCAGCAAGTTAGAGCAATTCTTCATGGACAAACACAGGCTGAGGTTTTCTATAATAAACTCGGCTACGAAACCGTCTCAGCTGTTTTTTACGAAGAAGCTATTCCACATGTTGAAATGAGTAAAAACTTATAGACCATAAATTAAAAGGAGTAAATCAGTAACGACTGATTCACTCCTTTTTGGCTATTTCACAGTAACTTCATCGTCGGCAAATCGTCGCTTGCCTTACCCTTCCAATAGCTTCAAAGTTTAATGAGCTGCTTTCACTTTTCGCTCTAACTGTTCGGCACCCGTAACGAGTGCAAGAGCCAGTTCCTCTAAACGCTGTAAACAGTTCGGGGTGATAATCGCATCATTCGCATAGTCTGCCTCTTCTAAAAAAACATAGGATGGCAGTAAATCCGCCTTCATATAAGATAAAATCGGTTTTAACTGTTGTTCTACCATCAAGAAATGTTTTTGTGATCCCGCTGTGACAATAATCCCGACCTTCTTCTGCTTCAAGGCATCAATCGGTAGTAAATCAAAGACATTTTTTAACGCACCGGGAATTGAGGCTTGAAATGTTGGTGTTCCGACAATAATTGCATCGGCAGCCATCAACGTTTCAGTAACATAGCGTGTATCACCTGTATAGGTCTCATAGGGTCTTCCATCACTATACACAAGCTCATAGTCACTAATATCAATTAAGGTTACCTGATGTAATGGGTACCTATTTCGTAATGTTGTTAACGCATGATCCATCGCTATTCGCGTTTTCTTACCAACGACAGCACCTGTTAATCCGACAATATTCACTTTCTCTCTTCCTTTCAAAACGCATTACTTTCTCTTCTTCCCCATTATAACGACTCTTGTTTAAAAGCTCTGTAATACTGCTCAAAAAAAGACAGTTGCCACGTGGCAACTGTCTTTTTTGAGCAGTATTCTATGTTAAGGACTATTTCGTCCGCCAAACTTTCACACAAAAAATAACACTAATGAGTAATCCTAACGCGATGATAAGTAAAAGGCTTACTGCCATATCAATTCCTCCGAATCCTTTATGGTTTAATTTTAGCATAAATAAGACCACTATTATGTGAGGATAATGTGACGTTTTAGGTTGACTGTCTTTCTTTACGACCATGTAACACATAATAGAGCCCCATTCCAAGTAACACATAACATGCAAGTCCTAAGTAGACGCCGTGAAAACCAGAGGCAGGAATGATGTATCCTAATAAAAACGGACCAATACCATAGCCTAAGTCGAGGCAAATAAAATAGGTTGAATTTGCCAAACCCATCCGTTCTTTCGGAGCCAGTTTAACGGCTAAGGCTTGCGTTGTTGACTGAAAATTACCGTAGCCTAAGCCCATAATTAAAGCCGCTAACAAGACAAACGACATTGTTGTTGCTTGACTAAGAATCGCAAATCCTAAAGCGAATAAAAGCAAGGATGGATACACAATGACATTAGCCCCTCTACTATCTAATAGGCGTCCTGAAAACGGTCGTGAGATTAAGACAATTAAGGCATAGATGAGAAAATATAAACTCCCCGCTTGAATCATCTTTAATTCAGCTGTAAAATTCGTCATAAATGAGAGCACACTGGAATAACCTAATGCCATAAAGAACATCACAAGCGCGATTGGTAATGCCGATTTTTCAACGTAATCACTGAGTTTGAAGCCTTTTAAACTTTGCACTTTTTTTAGTGGAGGTGCCTTAACAAAGAACATCGCGATTAAGCATAATACACCGATGATAAATGAAAAGGTAAAAATACTTGTGAATCCGAGACGATTCATCATCGCAATGCCGATTAAAGGGCCGATCGCAGTCGAAACAACTGTACTTAAACTAAAGTAACCAATGCCCTCACCGGCACGACTAGCTGGAATAATTAACGAGATGATTGTTCCCGTCGCTGTCGTTGCCACACCAAAACCGAGGCCATGAAAAAAAACGTACGACCATGAGTGATACAAGTGATGTTGCAAAAAAATAACAGAGCGTCATCACTAAAAATAGCGCCATGCCAAACCAGAGCATACGGATTAAACCAAGCTGATTGATTAATCGACCTGCAAGGAGACGTCCAATGACTGAGCCAATAATAAAGATACTCGCGACGAGCCCACCAAGACTTGTCGAAGCATGATACACACTCATTGCATAACTTGCCATCGTCACCAGCATTAAATACATTGAGAGTGTTAAAACGAAGTTGACGACGGAGGTAGCAATAAAATTGCCGGTAAATAATCTCTCTTTTTCCATCTGCTAAAACCTTCTTTTTTATAGTTTGTTCATTACTGTTTTTAAAAAGCGGGTGACGAGCGCCTGTTCTTCCTGCGTGAAATCAGCCGCTAGTTCTTGTTGGTAGTTGCTCAAATATGCTTCGACATCGTCACAAATATTTTTTCCCTCAGTGGTTAAAGAAACATGTTTCACCCGTTTATCTGCTCCTGGGGTCACTTCGACATAACCACTTTCGACTAATTTTTGAACAACTTTGGTTGATGTTGGACGTTCAATGTGTTGATGCGTAGCAATTGCACTGACTGTTTGTGGTCCTTCGTTTGAAATGAAATACAACACAAACCATTGAGCACTCGATAAATTAATTTTTTCTAGACGTTCATTTAAATGTTTTCGATACGGTTGTTGCAACCGTGAAAAGGCTAAAAATAATTCCCGATGCTGATTCATAACGACACCTCTTTCACTTCAACGCTTACTTTCTTCCATTTGGAAATAATAAGTCGTGATCTTTACGACCATGTAAGAAAAAGTATAACACAAGACCAATCAAACTAAAGATAGCTAAGGCCAAATACACACCACTGTAACCGTACGTCGGTACTAAATAGCCGAGAGCGAACGGACCAAACCCTAAACCTAAGTCTAAAAAGATAAAGTAGGTCGAATTTGCTAAGCCCATCCGTTCTTTTGGTGTGACTTTAACAGCAATCGCCTGTGTCGTTGATTGTAAGTTTCCATAACCTAAACCGATAATAACAGCGGCACAAAGAAAGAGCACTGTTGTTGTCGTATGACTCAAAAGGAATAAACCGCCAGCAAATAAAATCAATCCGGGATAAATAATGCTGTTGCCCCCTCTACTGTCTAAGAGACGGCCAGTAAACGGGCGTGATACTAAAATAGCTAGAGCATAAACTAAAAAGTAAAAACTTCCCGCTTGAACGAGCTTGATTTCATTCGCATAAGCTGTAATAAATGAGAGGATGCCAGAGTAAGCAAAGGCGGCATAAAAAATCACAATTGAAATCGGTAACGCTCTTTTTTCAAAATAGTCACTAAAGCGAAAACCTTTTTGATGTGCTTTAGCAACAATGACTGGCGCTTTAATAAAGCCGGCTAGCACTAAACTAATAATACCAACAACGAATGAGAACACAAAAATACTTGTGTAACCAAAATGACCGAGCAAGGCAATCCCGATTAGTGGTCCAATCGCTGTCGCCAACACAGTACTCAAGCTGAAGTAACCAATTCCTTCACCACTGCGGCTCGGTGGTAAAATTTGGGAAACAATTGTCCCAGTTGCCGTCGTTGCTAACCCGAGGCCTAAACCATGAATTAAACGGATAAGCATTAAAACGTAAATATTCGTTGGGATAAAATAAAGCATTAATGTCACGACAACAATAACGAGACCCATCAATAGCATTTTATGCGTCCCAATCTGCGTAATAAAACGGCCTGCAACTAAACGGCCGAATAACGAACCGATAATAAAGATACTCGATACTAATCCCGCTAAACTGGTAGAGGCATCGTATTTTTCAATTGAATAACTTGTCATAATAACTAATAACAAGTACATTGATAGCATTAACACGAATGTAACGACCGAAGTAGATATAAAATCCTTCGTAAATAATTTTTCTTTTTTCATTTTTCTTAAACGCTCCCTTTTATTACCGTTTCAGCTGTTAACCTATTGTTTAATTAGTTAGTTAGCGAAACTAATACAGAGCTATTATGTACCTGTAAGTGGTCTTTGTCAATCACCATTCAAAAAAGCACCGACAGTCATTGTCGGTGCTTCAGATTGTAAACAAAATCGAATTACACTGCTTTTTCTGTGAAAAGTAATCAAGCGACTTTGTTTACGAGCTGATTAGATTGAATGGAAATATTGTTCTATCCGCTCGTTTAATCAACTAACTTCGATGATATTTCATGGAAAAGTTACGATGGGAAATAGTCGAGATGTTATTTTCTCCAATTACTGCAGTTTAGAACGGCTTTAAATTGCTTTCGTTCTAGTAGGCACTCCAACCTGAATCGGCTGCGATTATTTGACCATTTACGAAACTTGAGTCATCACTACCAAGGAATAACGCTACTTTCGCAATTTCTGCTGCCGTACCCATCCGTGGGTTAATCGCCATTCCTAATTGTTGGCGACCGGCACCGAATGGATTAATATTCGTCATCGATGAGCCGATGTTCGTTGCAACCCCACCGGGTGCAATCGCATTCGTCCGAATGTTTTCATCGGCATACATGAAAGCTGTGTTTTTGGTAAAACCGACAACTGCATGTTTAGAGGCTGTATACGTACCACCTGCTCGTGCTCCGAATAAGCCCCCAGCTGAGGCAATATTAACGATAACACCTGATCCTTGTTTTTGAAAAAAAGGAATGACCTTGCGTGTTGTTCGCATCACACTTTTTGTATTTACTTCAAACACAAGATCCCAACGCTCATCGGTAATATCAGCGGCTGGTTCCATCCCATCCATAATACCGGCATTATTAACTAAAATATCGACTTGACCATAAGTTTCTACCGTCGTATCGATTAACGTATTAATATCTTCTAAGCTTGCAACATTCGTCTTAATTGCTAAAGCTTCACCGCCCGCGCTTTTAATTGCTACAACTGTTTCATTCGCGCCATCTAAATTCAAATCGGAGACAACAACTTTCGCTCCCTCAGTTGCATAAAGTTCTGCAATTGCTTTTCCCATACCTGAAGCTGCGCCTGTAACAACGGCTACTTTCCCTGCTAATTTCATTGTAAATCCCTCCATTAAATTATTTTAGATAATCAACAACTGTTTGTTATTTGTTACTATCTTTAGTATAATCAATTATAATTCGTTCCACAATCAGCAAATCCAGATGCTATCGTCCGTTTGTGAACACGCTTACATTTTTCGTGTGCTTAACTAACTTATCCAACAAAAAGGGGTGTCACTGTTGACTAAAGATTCTTATACCGATCGCCGCATTCGTAAATCAAAACAAGCGCTGCAAACCGCCTTGCTGACGCTCCTTAAGACACAACGACTACATGACATTAGCATTTCAAAACTTGTTCAAGTCGCTGATTTAAACCGTGGCACTTTTTATGCTAACTACGAACGTAAGGAACAAATTTTAGATGACATTATAACCGAGGTCATTACCGATTTAATTAATTCGTATCGTTCACCTTTAGAAAATGAAGAAATATTTGATTTCAAACGCTTAACTGCTTCATCAATCAAAATATTCAATCATGTTGAAGCACATGCTTCGTTTTACCAACTTATTTTGGCGGAGGAAAGCTTTTTATTATTCCAAAAGCGTATAACGTCTGAACTTAAACGACTGTCACTTGTCGAAATAAATCAACAACTCGATGATCAAACAATTGATTTAGACTTATTAGCGAGTTACCAAGCACATGCCATCTTCGGCTTAATTGTTACTTGGGTTGAAAGTGATTTTAAATACAGTGCACATTACATGTCCAAACAACTATTGAAAATCGTCAGTTCAAAGCTCTTACATTAAACAGACCGCGAAATGATTCGCGGTCTGTTACACTCCAATATCTGCAAAGTTGAACGAGCTGATTCCACTTTTATTCTTCTAGTTTCATCAGCTAACTTCTAGGATATTTCATGCAAAAGTCAGCGACGCGAAATAGTCGCTATTCTTTTACACTCCAATATCTGCGAAGTTGAACGAGCTGATTCCACTTTTATTCCACTTTCAACTCTAAAAATCATACTCCGCGTCTTTTTCAATCCGTAGCCGTTCGCGCAGTAGTGTTAATTGATAAGTATCTTCGACTAAGCGTGCCAGTCTAAAATGGCTGTCATCATTGATAAGTTCATTGCGTAAAAAATCTTTTTCTTCAATAAACACATACGTCTCAACAATGCTTGCCTTCATATACGAAAGGATTGGTTTCAACTGATGTTCAGCGATTAAAAAATGTTTCGGTGAGCCGGCTGTCACAAAAAAACTGACAACCTTATCACGAAAGGCATTGACGGGTAACAGATCAAAGATATTTTTCAAGGTTGCCGGTATCGACGCTTGAAAAATCGGTGTGCCAATTATAATCGCATCTGCGGCCATGATAGCTTCGGTTACTTTTAAGGTGTCACCGGTATAACTCCGATAATCTCGGCCGTCACTAAAGACCATTTGATAGTCTGCTAAGTCTAGCAGTTCAACCTCTGCACTCGGATAGTTTGTTCGCATCAGTTTCAAGACGACATCCATCGCTGTTCGTGTTTTCTTGCCGACATTAGAGCCTGCTAATCCAATAATTTTCATCTCGCTGTGTTCCCCTTTATTTTGCTGTATATTTCTTAATTGCTGGCATAATTTGCGTTGCAATGAGTTCAATGTTACGTTCAATGTTAGCGAGTGGTACGCCACCAAAATCAATCTGTGCCATAAAACGTTGTTGGCCAAACAATTCGTATTGATACAATAATTTTTCAATGATTTGCTGCGGACTTCCGACCATTAATGCATCACGGGTATCAATCGCTTGGGCAAACTGTTGTTTTGGATAGCCGACACCACGAATAGCTTGCATCCCTGTATTTAAGTGTGGATAATACTCGCGTAATGCATCCTGTGAGTTCTCTGCCACATAAAATAACGACGTCGTCGCTAACGGTAGTTTTGTAATATCATGACCATTGGCCGTTGCCGTTTCCCGATACGCATCGACTGCTATTTTAAAGTTACTTGCAGGTCCTCCGAGCGTTGTTAACATCATCGGTACGCCAGCAGCTCCTGCTTTAATCGCACTGGCTGGCGGCCCACCAACAGCTCGCCAAATTGGCAGGCGTTCGTCGACTGGTTGAGGAAGAATCGTCGCGTTGTTAAGTGGCGCTCGAAATTGCCCTTCCCAAATCACTCGTTTTTCTCGATTGAGTTGTAATAACAGCTCTAATTTTTCTTCAAATAACTCTTCATAATCTTGTACGTCGTACCCTAATAAATCATAGGCACCAATTCGTGAACCACGACCTGCTACAATTTCAGCACGACCATTTGAAAGCAAATCAATCGTTGCAAAGTCTTCATACAGTCTCACAGGATCAGCTGTACTAATAACCGAAGCCGAGCTGGCAATTTTAATTCGTTCTGTCGCTTGGGCAATAGCCCCGAGTATCACTGTATGTGCTTGAGTCGTGAAGTAATGTTCATGACTTTCACCCACTGCAAACACATCTAAGCCCGATTGATCGGCCAATTGACTGGCTTGCACTAATTCATGAATGCGTTGTTGCGCTGAAATCGCAACACCTGTATGCGGATTAGGTGTCAAATCACCAATCGAGTACAACCCAAATTCCATTCCCTTTGCTGTGTTAATGTTCAATTGTGCCATACTATTCCTCCTCATCCAGTCGTATTAAGTTTTGTTCAATTTGTTCTCGCTGCGGTTCTAAAAACGGTGGCAGTTCAATTTCACTGCCAATCAGTGGCGCATCAGCCGCAATTAAACCTGGACCATCTGTCGCTAATTCAATTAAAATCCCATTGCGTTCGCGCACATACACACTCTTAAAGAAATGGCGATCAACAATTCCGGTTGTATCGTAACCAAAAGCAAGCAGACGGTCGTTAATTCGCGCCAGACTCGCTTCATCTGCGACGGTTAAAGCCAAGTGATGGATGCTGCCTTTTCCCGGTTTTTGCATCCGACCTTCGCGTTGATAGACGGTAATATCACCGACACCACCTTGACGAACCGATTGATAGCGTTTGCCAGTACCATTATTACCAAGGCAACGATAATCAAGCACAGTTTCTAAAAAGGTGGCAAAACGTTCCGGATGTTTCACTTCCACCGCCATCGTATGAATGCCTTGTAACTGGTGGTCAGCAGGCACAGGTGAGCGCGACCACGCTTGCCAACGTCTCGCCTTAGCTGCCACGACTATGACGAAAGTCAAACCTTCATCGTCTTCAAACGACAGTGATGTGCCATCAGCGCTAATAGCGCTATGTGTCACCCCCATCGTTAAAAAGCGCGCCTGCCAATACAAGAGACTCTCATGTGAAGCCACACTTAAGCCAATACGGGCAATCCGATTTGTCCCAACAACAGTATGTCCTGAGCGCGGCAATTCAAAAAACGACAGTTCCGTTCCTGGTGCCCCCGTTGCATCGCCATAAAAAAGATGGTACATCGTCGGGTTATCTTGATTGACTGTTTGTTTAACGAGGCGTAACCCTAATGTTTGTGTATAAAAACGTTTATTGGCTTGCACATTCTTCGTATACATCGATACATGATGATGACCATCTATTAGTGGCATTCGTTTCACTCCTTTATGCTGTGTTTATTTCTGAGTATTCCCTTTTTTTTAAGCTATTTTTATGAACCTTTGTCATTAAACGATACATTGTTTTTTGTTCTTCTACTGTGAGTGCTTCCTCAAAAAAGGAACTTTGAAAAGCTAATTGATGTGGCATCGCCTTGTTAACAATGTCTTCACCTAGAGCAGTCAACGTAATATATTTAGTTTTCCAATCTTGCGTTTTTCTAATAAAACCTTCTTTTTCCAGACGACTGAGCATGCGTGAAATACCACCCTGTGTCACCGTCGCCTTTTGGGCTAACTCCGATTGAGTCAGCGATTTATACACTTGAATTTGTACTAGTACGTCAAATTGAGCGGTGGTTAAACCAAACGGCTTTAAAAAGTCATTCGAAAGTTGATTACTGATATGGGTAAAGCGAATTAAGCGAAGCCAAATGAGTGAACCAATTGTGTTTTTTTCCATCGTGACAAACTCCTCTGTGTAATAGTAATACCACTCTTACTTTAACTTGCTAAAGCTTTTTTTGCAATCATTATTCACATATCTGCCATAATTACCCATCTGTTCACCACTAGATAGACTTACTGTTTATCAAATGTGCGTGTACTTCTGATTGTGTTAATCGGGCGCACCTGTTGTTCGATTTCAAACCGTTTCGCTTCTAAAAATGGTGGTAATGATAATTTTTCACCGAGGGTTTCATACGGTTCATCGCCCATAAATCCCGGTCCATCAGTCGCAATTTCAAATAAGATATTACCGCTCACACGGGTGTAGAGTGACTCAAAAAAATGACGATTGACATAACCTGAGGTACGTAGTCCAAAACCATGGAGTCGCTCGGTCCATTCATCTAAGGACGCACGGTCTTTGACGCGAAACGCTACGTGATGAACTGTGCCATAACCTTGGTAACCGACCGCTTCATTTGGCTGATCGACAATTACTAGTCTCGCCCCATTACCACCAACACCCATTTCAAACAGATGAGCGTTAGCTGCTTGTGCCACCTCTTTAAACTGAAAGACAATTTCGAGCAATTGTTTAAAATCACTAAACTGCGGAGTGATAATTTGTACCGGTCCTAAACCTGTAATTGCATGTTCTAACGGAATCGGACCTAATTGCCATGGTGTTCCAGCTTCAATGCCTTGATTACCTTCATCAGACACAAGTTGATACTGTTGGTTATCAAAATCAACGAACGGTAAGTTTTTTACTCCAAATTGCGTTGTAATTTCACCATGGCTAACATTTAAACGTTCAAAACGGGCTTGCCAATAATTTAATGACGCATCGGTTGGCACTCTAAAACTCGTCCGCCGAATTTCATCAGTTCCATGACGTCCTTGCGGGATGCCCGGAAAATCAAAAAATGTCATATCGGTGCCCGCACTGCCCTTATCATCGGCAAAAAACAAATGATACGTTTGGATATCATCTTGATTGACTGTTTTTTTTACTAAGCGCATGCCTAATACCTCGGTAAAGAATGCGTAGTTTTGTTCGGCACTGCTTGTAATTGCTGTTACGTGATGAATCCCTATTAGTTCGTTCATTTTAATAACCTCCTATTTGTTTTCGATATCATCAGTTTACATGTAAAGTGATAAAAAAGCAAGTCGCTTGTTTCTTTTTTTACTGTCTATTTCATAAAAAAAAGAACTGACTCCGTTCGTCAGTTCTGCCGTTTTTGGTTACGTTTTTTTAGCTGTTTTCTCGAATAAGACGATGAATAAGTAGACTAAACCAACGGTCAATAAAATATGGGTCATGCCTGAAACACCCGCTAAAGCTGCCCCAGTCTCTTTACCTAACACCGTCATTGATCCTTTAATAGTAAACATCGTCGCCATTAAGAGCACGCCAGCATTATATAAGTAGTAAAATAATTTAAAGTTCTTGCTCGTTGTTAGGGCAAATGCTTTTTCAAGTAGTAGCACAATTAAAAACATAAACATCCCTAACATGAGTAGATGGGTATGTAGCACACTCAGTTGTGTGTCGCCCGTAAAGTCATTGTATTTAGTGAATTCACGGTAATAAACACCAGAGGCTAAGCCCAATAAACAATAGACAAATGCAGTCATCACAAGTTTTCTCATATTACAGCTCCTTTGTTATCATTAGTTATAACTAATCGTACCACTGATACTGCTGAACAACAACGCTTAGGCCAATTGTTCACTGTATTGCCATCTTTAGCTTCGCCAAAAGGTTTGACACGCCGCTTTTTCGAGCATGTTAAACTCAATTATCCGCTTCAACAAATCATAATCAACAGCTTGCTCCCATTTAATCCGCATAAATTTTTTGCCCGGCTGATAGTTTGCCGCAGCAATGTCGCTTGCGAAATGAATGATACTCTCCCCTTCGGCGCAACAGCTAAATGGTGCTTCGCCACACTAAAAGCGATAATAAAGGTGCCATGGTCGATGAACATCGGCTGCTTCCATTTGATTTCTTGCTCTAATTGCGGGTACGTTGTCGCGATCCAATTGAGCACCTCACTTACCCGTCCTTGGTGTTCAGCTGGTAAGTCTGCGATATAGGCTTCAAACACTGCCATTAGCCACACTCCTTCCTTTTTTTCAGTATAGCATATCCGCACTAAGTCTTGGTCGCGCTACAACTAACGTCCGATGTTTCTAATAGTTCGTGCCGTTATACTTAAGCTATCAACTACTAAAGGAGCACATCTACTTATGAAAGCAATTAAAGCCTTACTTATACTCGTCCTTATAATCGGAGCAGTCCTCGGAGGCGCGCTTTTTTTCACCAAAAATAGCAGCAGCGAATTTGCGGCACTCATCGATCAGTTAAATCCACTAGTACAAGAATCTGTACTCTATGTTAAGACAACAGAGGCCGAATCAATCAATGGTTATGGCACGGCCACCTACAGTCAAACGGGGGCTAAAGCCAATGGCAACACACGCCCAATCTCATTTACGGCTGATCATGAACTAAAACGTGACCACTACCTTGAACTCAGCACCAAAGGTGGCCATGTGAATACATACAATGAAGTGCCTCGTGATAAAGTCCCTGTGGCTGCACGTGAAGCACTCAACTAAAAAAACAGCCTCTTTCTAAGTGATACCTAGCTTAGAAAGGGGCTGTACTCGTTATTTTTTAGCGGCTTTAATAAACAATGAAATGACACAGGCAATGAGAGCTAACACCATTCCTAATTGGAAGGCACTTTCAAACCCGTGTAAGGCTGCCGCTGCTAATTGTTGTGGATCTTGGGGATTAGTAACCTTTGTTTCAAGGTAGTTATCCGTTTGCGACGACATCACTGAGATGAACAGGGCTGTGCCAATTGCGCCAGACACTTGTTGCATCGTGTTCATAATCGCTGAACCTGAACTGTATAAATCAGCTGTTAATTGATTGAGTCCAAACGTTTGAGCCGGCATCATCACTAAGGCTAATCCGACCATCAACAGCATGTGAATCGCAATCACTTCACCGGTGCTTGAATCCAGTCCGAGACGTGAGAAGAAGAACATTGCTGCTGCGACTAATAATAAGCCGGGTGCCATTAGCACACGCGGGCCAAATTTATCGAACAACTTACCTGTAATCGGTGCTAAAATACCATTTAACACTGAACCAGGCAACATAATCAAGCCTGAAGTGAAGGCGGTCATGACTAACACACCTTGCAAGAACATCGGTAATAACGTCATCGATGAAAACATCGCCATCATCACAACAACCATTAAAATGACTGTTAAACTAAACATTGGAAACTTAAAGGCACGTAAATCTAAAATCGGGTTGGTAATTTTTAATGAACGGAAAACGAAAATGATTAAGGCAATCACACCGACTGATATCGTACCGTATACTTCAAGGGCATCCCAGCTCGCACTGCCTGCTGAACTAAAGCCGTATACAACGCCACCAAAACCGATACTTGAGAGAAAAATCGATAGATAATCCACTTTTGGTTTCGTTACGGTTGAAACGTTACTTAAAAATTTATGACCGATTAAAATCGACAGTAAGGCAAACGGAATAATTAAGTAAAACAACCATTTCCATGTTAGATTATCGATAATCAAACCTGAGATGGTCGGACCAATCGCTGGTGCAAAGATGATGACAAGTCCCATAATTCCCATCACGGCCCCGCGTTTTTCGGGTGGATAAATAATGAGGATGGTATTCATCATCAATGGCAAAATCAAGCCTGTTCCGAGCGCTTGCACAATCCGACCAACGAGTAACAAGCCAAACGTTGGTGAAAAGGCCGCAATTACTGTTCCGACAAAGAACACAATCATCGCTGTTAAGAACATTTGGCGGGTCGTCCACCATTTTTGTAAAATCGCCGTAATCGGCACTAATATCCCCACGACGAGCATATAGGCAGTTGACAACCATTGAATCGTTGTCGCCTCTACTTTAAATTCGCCCATTAAGACGTTTAAGGCATTCGCGAGTAATGTCTCATTGAGCATTGCGACAAAGGCCCCAATAATGAGGGCCACTAATATGCCGGTACGCTGTTTCTTCTTCAATTCAATCGGTGACCATTTACTGCTTTGTTGTGCTGCTTGCATGTGACACGTTCCTCTCGTTATTTAATAGTATCTTTGTATTATATGAAAATACTAGTTAGAATAAAACAGTCAATTTCGCACTACTGTATAGTTATCCGACACAGTTGCATATCTGTCGCCTTCCGGGTTACAATCGAAGTAACTTTAGCCGAAAGGAGGGTGGTATTTTTGCCCGATTTACGCGTACGTCGCACCAAAAAACTTTTATATGATAGCCTCTTAACGTTAATAAAAACTGAAAATAAACGGTTTGCGGAAGTGTCTGTTAAACAAATTTGCGAACGAGCGATGGTTCATCGTTCCACTTTTTATCACTACTACACCGATAAATACGACCTCTTTTTTGCTGAGATATCATTAACCGATGCCATTACAATTGACCAACGAAAAAAGCGACTGCTACAGCCGTTTCAAATGTTTGCGCAACAGCAAAATTATGATTTATTGTGGCAGATTGCCTTGAATAACCAAGACGATAGCCACTTCAATCAGCTGGTCGGCACGGTCGTCGAACAAATTTTAGGAGCTGACCTGCAATTTCTCATCGATGTCGAAGTTTTTCCTGTACCGCTCGAGATTGTTTTTCCAGTCTATGCCCATACGATTGGTTCAATCCTCGTCTATTGGCTCAAAAACGGTAAGCAAGAACAACCACAGGTGCTTGATGCCTATTTGACCAAACTACTTCATCCCATTTTTTTTGAGTCATTGCGTTCTTGACTAAATAAAAAAACGATCCCCCTGCTTATGACAGACAGGGGGATCGTTTTTTTGTGTATCCTTAAAAATTTTGAAGTGATTGAGCTTCATTCACTTTCAACTAGAACTTCGGCAATTTCGCCCGTTCCAATTTCATTAATTCTAACCGGTTGTAAGATGCTTTCGTTTCTTCAGTTAATTCCACGCAGAATCTTTCACATTTCAGAAAACATGTCAGCAACGGGAAATAGTCGCGAGCACGATGTTTCCAATTTATACACTGTTGATGTCGGTTTGGAATAAAGTTTGATCAAAGATACCTCACAAAACCCATATTTCTCCTAAAATTAAAAGAAACCGTTTTGAAAAAAGTTTGATCAAAACGGTTTCTTTCTTTGTGAACCATTGTACAATTTTTATAAAAAAGATTGATCATAATCTGTGATTCAATCTTCAGCAAAATCGCTTAATTTTTTTAAGAATATATGTAAGTTATTCTGCCGTGAAAACACCCTTATATGGAGTTCTCATAACATTAACCCATTGTTTTAGTGTTTCCCTATTTGCTTGAGGAATAGGATAATTTCTTGCTGTACATACCTTTTCAGCACCCGGAGACAGGGAACTTATTGTAACGATAAGTCCAGATTCTGCACCGTACTCTTGAATATCCGCCCAAAGAGATTTTACCACCATCTTTTCAATTTTTGTTTTATACCTCTTACATTGAATAAGAATAGTTGGTGGTCCAGACTATTCATTCTCTTTCAACCAAACTCTTGCATCAATTCCGTCATCAATTTCAATATAATATCCTTGTTTTTCAAAGAATTCACATGTGAAAGCTTCAAATTTCCTCCAATTAATATCTCTAACTGAAAAATTCAGTCAGCCGGCCATTCGTCGTGCGTACCGTGAAGGTTCGCCATTTTTTCTATTTCGCTCTTATTTTAATGTTAGCTTTATAGCAACTTAAACATGGCACGAGTAAATTGCATGTATATTAAATGCCCTCGAACGTTCGTAGGAACAAATCGAGGGTCTTTTTATCAATCTTCCCATTTTCGGGAACATATTAGTATGTCGGCTAAATTTTGCTTATAATGAATTTTTCTTTAATTCCTATTTGAAAATTACATCTATTAACCTTGATAACGGATTCTTTCAACCAAAGTTGCTTTTTTCAGATTATGACTTAAAACAAAAGATAGTACAATCTGCAAGAAACTAACCACCAAAATCATCGCCAGAATAGGTATAAATGGAATATGGTAAACATTCATTCCAAATACGCCATTCACCTTCGCATAAGAAAAGAGTAGATATCCAATCGGTAATCCTACAACAAGAGAGACGAATATTGTTCCTAGTGTGAAAATCAAGCCTTGTAGCTGCAAGCCAATATTTAATTGCTTGTTCGTCATTCCAACAGCTTGCAATACGCCATATTCTTGTCTTTTTGTTATGATATTTATAATCATTGTATTGGCAAGATTCATAAATCCAATCAAGCCTGCAATTGCCATAAATAAATAACTTCCCAACTTCATCATGGTACTTGCGAATTCAGCTGTCTGCAATTCATCATGGTAAGTTTTAAACTTGACATAAGATGTATCTGCAATTAGGTTTCTTACATTTTGCTCCACCGAAGCTACATCGCCTTCGTCCGTATCAATCCAGATATAGCCATAGGATACCCCTTCTGGCTGCATCGCTTGATAGACCTCCTCTGGGATGACAAGATAGGTATCCGCACTTGTAAATGCACCATCAATATTTCCTTTATAAGTAAATTCTTCTGTCCCATTATCTAATTCAAAAGTCATCGGATCATTCAATGAATAGCCATCTGACGCCATCCACATAGACCAACCGAAGAAAACATCTCCATTTCTTACAGCCTCGTTATAATCCATTGGGCCAAGGTCGCCTTCATATCGCATCTTTTCAAAATCTTCTTTATTCACAATCGAGACGACCTGCTTTGAACCATTTATTTTTGCAACAGCAATTTCTCTCGTTAGCACTTTATTAACGCCTGGTATACGCTCAATTTCTGCAATAAGTGTGTCATTCAATGGATTCTTTTTAAGAATCGAATCCAGATTATTTTCTGGATAAGCTTCATCCCACTCATAAGAATAATCAAGCTTCAATTCAAATTGCCCGTGATTCATGCCTTTTCTTGCTTCGTATTCCGTATCGATATTTCCTACAAAGTTTGCGATAATCACAAATAATACACAAGCAAGACCCATTGTAAGAATCGTTCCGATTGTTCTTTTCTTATTACCAACTACATTTGCCATTGCCAAAGAGAATACAGATATATTTTTTTTGGCCTTTCCGCATTCCATGGTTCTTTTTTGTTGAGTTTTCCAAATATCGTGTTGCTTCAATAGGAGATATTTTAAAAAACAATTTTCATCGGCTTTCGAAGTGCTAATATCACTGTTAGCAATGAAATCAGAATACTAACTAGCATCAATGTGGCTGAAAATAATGGTACCTGACTATTTGGTATTCCAATAGATGCCATATTCCCTTGTTCGATTAACCAACCAAAGCTTACTTTTGCCATAAAAAATCCAAGTACCCATCCAATAGGTATTGAAAGCACTGAAAGAATCATACCTTCTCGAAAAATCAACTGTTTCATCTGCTTTTTTGTTGCACCTAAGGCTTTGATTTTTCCGTATTCCTGTATCTTTTGAGCGATACCCACTTGAAAAATATTATAGATAACAACAACCGAAAACAGCACAATCCCTAAGATTAGAATGCCACATACCGCAATCATTTCATAGCTCGGCTCTAGTGTCCAAGACAAGAAATAATCATTTACAATCAGGTTTTTGCTATCAATTCCGGAAGAATCTGCAATGTTCGTAAGCACTGAATCAATGTTATTCATAGAAACATGGACAGAATCATTCAATGTAAAATAGACATTGTATGCTCGCTCGTTTTCTACAAATTGACTATCATAAAAATCGGAAGAAGTGAATACTATATAGGAAGACTTAGCTTTATATGCCTCTCGATCAAATAGAATGCCACTAACTACAAAATCTTGCTTACTATATTCCTCGTTCATTCCAGAACGATATTCAAGACGAATACTATCTCCAATTTTCACATGCTCATAGCCTTGCGACTTAAAGAAAGCTTTACTTGCAGCAATATCCTGTGGACTCTTTGGATAGGATCCTTCCGAAAGTAAATATTCTTGATTGTAAGGTAGCATTTCTCGGACATGCTCGTCTGCACTAACAAATGCGCCTTTCTCATTCCCTTTTAAGATACCTGCTGTAGACATCAGCCCGACCGTATCTATTTCAGCTCGTCGTTCGATTTCCTGTAACTGCGTATCATCTACAGATAAGAACAGTCCATAATTTCTTCCATATCTGTCCGCTGCATTTTCTTTTTGTAGGTTAATAACGCCATTTCCAATAGTGCTGATAATAGTAAGTAGCATTGTCGTTAAACAAATAGCAAATATGATAAGGATACTTCTCGTTTTATTCCGCTTGTTATTGTTGAATGCGATTTTAGTAATTGTATTCATCGGAAATCCACCACTTGTCCATCTTCAATGATTAAGATACGGTCTGCTACCTGTGCAATTTCATCATCATGTGTAATCATCACGATGGTCTGACCATATTTTTTTGCCGTCATTTTTAGCAGGCCAATTACTTCGTCGCTTGTTTTTGAATCAAGATTACCGGTTGGTTCATCTGCAAAAAGTATTTCTGGTTTTGTGATTAAGGCTCTTGCGATTGCGACTCGCTGCTGCTGTCCACCAGATAATGTATTCGGGAGGTTATGGATCCGATTCTCAATACCTAGTGTGGTAATGATGTCATTTGCATATACTTCATCGACTTTTTTTCCATCCAGCCCTAAAGGTAACACGATATTTTCCCAAACATTGATGGCTGAAACCAAATTATATGCTTGAAAAATAAAGCCGATTTTTCTTCTACGAAAAATTGCCAGTTGATCCTCGCTCATCTGATACATATCGTTTCCCGATAATAGAACTTTGCCTTCCGTTGGCATATCAAGTCCCCCAAGCATATGGAGTAGTGTGCTTTTGCCAGAGCCAGATTTACCTACAATGGCAACAAATTCCCCCCGATTAATCTTAGTGCTTACATTATTTACTGCCTTCACTTGATTTTTATTTGTTCCATAAAACTTACTAAGTTGATTTGTTTCTAATATGACACTCATTTAACAGTCCTCCATGTTCTAATTTTGCTCCTATCTTATCAAGTGAATCTTTCATTTCACTTTCAAAAAAAGTAGAAGTCTTACGGTTTCGTAAGACTTCTACTTTTTCTCTAGCAGTTGAATAACAAACTTACTGCCATGTCTATGATTAAATCCAACTTCCATGTCGAAATTAGAGGACACTGTTATCGTCCCATGATGTTGCTCGATAATTTCTCTTGAAAGAAACAATCCAATCCCAGAACCACTTTCTTCTTTTACTTCTGGCAGGGAGCCTCTGAAAAAGCGTTGAAATACCTTATGATATTCTTCCTTCGGTATACCAATCCCTTGGTCTTCAATCTCAATACGTACAATCCCAGTTCTTTTTTGTAATCGAATCGCTATTTCGGAATGAGTCGGGCTGTACTTAATAGCATTATCCAAAATGTTGATAAGTGCTTCACTCAACCATTTTTTATCTTGCATAATCTCATAGTTTTCTAATGTTTCATCAAAGTCAAAAACTAGCTCAATGTCCTTCTCTATTGCATTCGGATAGACACGATTCACAGCAGTAATTATTGTTTCTAAAAGAGGAAGCTTTTTTTTATCAATTTGAATTAATCCTACTTCCATTTTTGAAATCTGCAATAATGATTGCAGCAGTACTTCCAAACCGTCTAATGCATTTCTACACCTTATTCGAAACTCTTTTTGTTCTTCTTCACTTAGATTATCTCGAAGCAATACACTAAAACAGGCATCTAATGCTGCGACGGGGGTTTTTAATTGATGCGATATATCAGAAACCAGCTCTTTCGTTCCTTCCTTTTCCAATCGCGCTTCTTCTTTCAGCAACTTCATATAATGTCCAAGTACATCCAATTGATATTTGATTTTTTCCTGCTCATCTTCATCGTCATCGTCTAGTTCCAGTTTTACTTCATAATTGTTTTCTCGAAAATTCACAAGTGTGTTTTCTATTTGCAAAAATCTGGCTTTATCCTTTTGTAGGATCATTCTTTGCCAAAGCCATAACAAAGAAAAAAGTATGACAAACAAAAAGAATGTGCCACCCGCTGTTACCGCTATGTTCTGTAAGAACTGTTGATATAAAACATTCTCAACATTCTTCAAATAACCATACTTCTCCAGCAACTGTTTTCCTTGTTCTATCGAATCTAAATTGTTATCTTTTAGAATATCTATCACAATATCAACTCCATCTTGCCCAGATTTAGTAGCGATCTCTGCCAAGATGTTCATGCTGTTATTGTAATTCTGGTAATATACCCATGTTGTCAAACAGTTGCTAAAAATATATGCAAACATGACTATGCTTATTAGCTGTAGGATTTGTTGTTTCTTTCGTTTTCCTCTTGCCACCAGATTAACCCACTTCCTGATTCCATACATAACCAAGTCCCCGTATGTTTTTCAAATACACTGGCTTTGCTGGATCTTCTTCAATTTTTTCACGAAGCCTCCGCACATTCACGGCAACTGTATTCTCATCTACAAATTCTCCATCAATATCAAATATATTTTCTAATATCTGCTTTTTAGAAAGAACCTGTTTTGGATATTTCAAAAATAAAGTAAGCATCTTCCATTCGTTCTTCGTCAATACCACTTCCTTGCCTTTGACCAGAACTTTCATCTCTCTTGGAAGCACTCGAATGTCCCTTGATATTATTTCATTTTCTTCATTACTGCTTTTGATACGATTGAAATAGGCTTCAATTTTTAGAAGCAGTACGGATAGGCTGAAAGGTTTCGTGATATAATCATCAGCACCCGCTTCATACCCCATTACCTGACTTATCTCTTGGTCTAATGCAGTAAGACAAATAATATATGCCTTATTTTGCTGCCTCATCCACTTTATAAAATCAAGCCCATTTCCGTCCGGAAGATTCATATCACAAATAACGAGATCAATTTTATTAACAACAGCTACACTTTTTGCAGCTTGTATTGTTTCAGCAGAAAAAACAATATTTCCAGATTTCTCCAAAGAAAATGTTATTCCTCGATTTACATTTACATCATCTTCTAAAACCAATATACTTGACATAATATCACCCCTAATAGCGTTTTACATATGTAAGTTAATGTAATATCCTAACTGTTCCATCATAGCAATGAAATGATATTCTACTTGAAACCCTAAAACAGCCCCATCATCCATGGCATTTTTAGTCGTATAAGAATGAAGTAATGGGCCGTTGGGACGCTAAAAATGGTGTACCAGTTAAACGTGAAAACTCTACTTTCACTTGGTTAAATTCTTTATCTGTTAATAATTTATCTTCTAATAACGATAAATTAATTCTGTTTAAATGACCTCTAAAATTTTGCCATAAAGCGTCTTCTGTTTTAAGATCTGGTCGATAAGTCCACTGGTTCTCTTTTTCACTTAAAATTTGAATGAATTGATTTTCAATCATTTGTTCAGAATGCCCCATTGTATCTCCCTCATTTCCATAGTTGCCACCATTTTTTAGGTAGTGGTTTAAATTCTTCTTGTTCCTCTGTTTCCAACTTTTGTTCTTCTAAATCATTTAATTGTTTTTTAAGCCTTTCAACTTCTTCTTTTAGTATTCCTTCTTTCTCTTGTTTCATATCATCTTCCGGCGCTTTAAGAGATTTCAGCTCATTTATCTCAGCTTTATATTCTTCCAGTAGCTTTTTATCTTGTAAGGCTAGACGTTGTTGTTGATCTAATAGATTTTGATTTTTTTTCAATACTTTGTTGTAGCAACTGAATCTGTACATCTTTTTGTTCAATCTGTTTGATAAAAAAAGTTGTCCGCTCGCTGTCCGATACTTGTCCGTCTTCTGTCCGGATTTTTTCTTTGTCTTCTCCGAATAATTCGCTAGCGTTGTCTTCAATGCTTTTTGTAGTTGTCCGTTCACTGTCCACCCGTTGTCCATTCGCTGTCCGATTGATGTTTTCTTTTATATATCTGACACCTTCAGCATTAATCATTTTTATTTTGTTTGAGTTAATATATATTGATGTACATCAGTGTTTTCTTGCTTATCTAATTTATCGCCAAATATAACCCTACTCGCAACTTTTGTCCCATGCTCACAAGTACTACCATGTACTCCATTTGCATACCATGAATCTACTATACAATTATTTAAATTGGCAGGAAAACTAACACCGTCATCTAGTACACATACTATAGGTAATTTGGAATGGCAACAGTAAATTGAACAAAAATTATAAGGGCTGTAATTTAAATTCGGTAGGCGTTAAATAACCCAATGTTCCATGAATACGGATGTTGTTAAACCAATGAACGTAATCATTTAATTCAAGTTCCAGCTGATTAAGATTGGAAAAGTGAGCTTGGTTTGCGAATTCTGTTTTAAACACTTTGAATGTTGCTTCCGCTACAGCGTTATC
>NZ_AODH01000037.1 GCF_000525915.1 Brochothrix campestris FSL F6-1037
TAATAGGTCGAGGACTTAACCTTATTAAGTTTTAAAAGCGAAAAATGACGATGGGTTGTTACCTTTCGAAAAAACATCAATTAGTATTCAGTTTTGAGAGTGCAAGCTTTCATGATAATTTCATAATTATCCAAGCAATTAGTAGATGATTTATCTATTAATGTGAATTTTAGATAAGCGAGTTATTCAAGGCGTCAATGAGTTGATTGCGGAGCATACGTTTGTATGTGACAATTGAGACGAAGGAGACAACGATGAAGAACAATGGTTAGATGAAATTCAAACACATGTTTGGTGACGATAGCAAAGAGGATACACCTGTTCCCATCCCGAACACAGTAGTTAAGCTCTTTAGCGCCGATGGTAGTTGGGGGTTTCCCCCTGTGAGAGTAGGACGTTGCCAAGCCATTATAAACATCCGAAAGGGTGTTTTTTTTGTATTTAATTAATATGAGAGCATCGTTGTTTTTAACGGTATCTCAAAGAGGTCAAAGCTATAAAAACAAAGGCTTCTATGCTAAAATAAGAGTAAATAAAAAATGAGTTTGAGGTGGCGTATTTGACTAACTTTGATGTGGTTGTAATCGGTGGTGGACCTTCAGGTCTAATGGCTTCGATTGCGGCTTCTGAACAAGGTAAAAAAGTTTTATTAATTGAAAAAGGTCATAAACTAGGCCGTAAATTAGTTATGTCAGGTGGCGGACGATGCAACGTAACAAACCGCTTACCAGTCGATGAAATTATTAAACATGTGCCAGGTAACGGCCGGTTTTTATACAGTGCTTTTGCGATGTACGATAATGAAGATATTATCCGTTTCTTTGAAGGTGTTGGCGTCGGTCTTAAAGAAGAAGATCATGGGCGGATGTTTCCTACCACGAATAAATCGCGTGATGTGTTAGCAGCATTAGCCCAACGCATGGAAGAATTAGATATTACAATTTGGCAAGACTGTCCCGTTAAAGCGATTCACTACAACGAAGATACCATTGACTATGTGGAAACAATTCGTGGCGATAAAGTATACGCTCCAAATGTGGTTGTGTCTGTAGGAGGTCAAGCGGTTCCTAAAACAGGTTCGACAGGGGATGGCTATGCATGGGCCAAAGCAGCGGGACATAAGATTACTCCATTGTTTCCGACTGAGGTACCAGTCTTATCGGATGAACCATTTATTTTAGATAAGACCTTACAAGGAATCTCGCTACGAGAAGTAAATCTAACGGTTTTAAACCCGAAAAACAAAGTGGTCGTCACACATAAGATGGATATGATTTTCACCCATTTTGGCGTATCAGGACCAGCAGCCTTACGTTGTAGCTCTTTTGTGATTAAAACAAAGGAGAAATATAAGGTAGAGACAGTCACGATGAAATTGGATCAGTTTCCCGATAAAACGTTAGCTGAAATTCAAGCTGACATTAACCAACGTGTGAAAGAAGATCCAAAAAAACAAGTGAAGAATGCTTTGAAAGGTTTAATTCAAGAGCGCTTACTCGTGTTTTTCTTAGAGCGCTTGCAAATCGATGCCGAAGAAATGAGTGTCGCCATCTCACCTAAAAAATGGGTGCAACTCGCAACTGAATTAAAAGATTTTCGCTTTGTGGTCAAGGGAACATATGATTTTGATAAGGCCTTTGTTACAGGCGGTGGTGTCTCCGTTAAAGAAATTATTCCAAAGGAAATGCAAAGTAAAAAGATTAAAGGACTCTTTTTCAGTGGCGAAATTCTTGATATTCACGGGTACACCGGTGGATTCAACATTACCTGTGCACTCGTTACCGGTCGGTTAGCCGGTTATCATGCAGGAACACGTGTACTTGAAAATGAAACAGGAGGTCACAGCGATGAATGAACGAGCACTATCAGTGCGACTAAAAACAGTCGTTGATTATTTTCCAGCAGAGGCACATATTGCCGATATTGGTTCGGATCATGCTTATTTACCTTGCTATGCGATTCTAACTAACAAAGCGTTATCAGCTATTGCTGGCGAAGTGGTCGAAGGTCCTTATCAATCGGCTTTACAGCATGTCCAGTCATTAGCCTTGAGTGACAAAATCAGTGTACGTAAGGGTAACGGTTTAGCCGTCTTACAAGCTGATGATGCTGTTAATACCATTGCGATTGCCGGTATGGGTGGCCCGTTGATTCGTACGATTTTAGAGGAAGGTCAGGCGAAATTAACAGATACGATGCGACTAGTGTTACAACCGAATATTGCTGCTCATGCGATTCGAGAGTGGGCGCAAGTGAATGATTATTGTATCATCGCTGAGACAATCCTTGAAGAAGAAGGTAAGATTTATGAGGTACTCGTCTTAGAAAAGAGTTTCACGCCGATTAACTACACACCACAACAGCTCCGTTTTGGGCCTCATCTAATGGTTGAAAAAACGGCTGTCTTTAAAAAGTACTGGTTAGCAGAGCAGGCGAAATTAGCGACTATAATTGAACGGATTGAACAAGCGAATGTTAAAGCAGCCAACACAGCTAAAATAGCGCAGTTACAAGCTGCAATTGCTGAGATTAATGAGGTGATATAGATGGTAACTGTAGGCAAAGTAATCGAAGTGATGGAGCAATGGGCGGATCCACGTTTGAAAATGAACAATGATCCGATTGGTCTACAGATTGGTTCAACTGAACAAGCAGTTACCCGTGTGCTTGTGACGCTAGATGTGCTTGAAACGGTCGTTGATGAAGCAATTGTTAACAAAGTCGATTTAATTATTGCCCATCATCCACTGTTATACATGCCACTGACAGCGATTGACACAAATCATTCACGTGGTCGGATGATCGCTAAACTATTGAAACATAATATTGCAGTCTATGCCGCCCATACGAACCTCGACATTGCTAATGGTGGCGTCAATGATATGTTAGCTGCCTCACTTGAGTTGAGCGATGTACGTCTCTTGGAGAAAACAACGACATTGGCTGATGAAGTGTATGGCATCGGTCGTATTGGCCGCTTAAAACAACCGCTGACCTTAGAACAACTCGCATTAACATTAAAAAAAGTGTGGCAGTTAGATGGTGTTCGATTTGTTGGGTTACCGCAAAAAAGGATTGAGACTGTCGCGCTGTTAGGTGGCGATGGCAATCGCTATATTAAGAAAGCGGCCCAGTCAGAGGCCGATGTGCTCATCACAGGCGATATCTATTATCATCAGGCACATGATGCGGTTGAACTGGACTTTGCACTGCTTGATGCAGGGCATACAATCGAAAAGATTATGATTCCAGGTGTTATTGCGAAACTCAGTGCTACACCCGAATTAGCTAGTCTCGTCTGGATAGCAGCAACTGTTTCGACCAATCCCTTTCACTACCGCTAGTCAATCGAAACGAGGTGTGCCAAAATGACAGCGAACTATTTGTCGGTAACATTATTAACCGGGTACATTGCGCGTAAGTTTAATGCCGACCCGTATTTAAAAAAAGTATATGTCCAAGGTGAATTATCGAATTTCAAACGTCAGGCGAGTGGACATCTCTATTTCACTTTGAAAGATGATAAGTCACAAATTCGGACCGTGATGTTTGCAAAAGCGGCTCAAACGATAGGCTTTCAGCCTGAAGATGGAATGAAAGTGCTAATTAGTGGCCGAATTGACGTGTATGAACGTGGTGGCAACTATCAGTTTTATGCCCAAGAAATGCAACCTGATGGTGTCGGAGCCTTATTTGTCCGCTTTGAACAACTCAAAAAAATGCTGACAGACCAAGGTGTTTTTTCTGAGGCACATAAACAACCTTTACCAGCATATCCGCAACGAGTCGGTGTTATTACCTCACCGACGGGTGCAGCTGTTCGCGATATTATGACAACCTTAAAACGACGTTCACCGCAAACAGACATCATTTTATTTCCAGCGGCTGTTCAAGGCGATCAAGCGATTGTCGAAGTGGCACGTCAAATTAAGCGAGCTGATCAATTTGAACCCCCGTTGGATGTGTTAATTGTTGGACGTGGTGGTGGCTCAATTGAGGACCTTTGGGCCTTCAACGAGGAACAAGTTGTCCGTGCCATTTATGAGGCCAAGGTGCCGATTATATCGGCTGTCGGCCATGAAACCGATACAACTTTAAGTGACTATGTTGCCGATTATCGAGCAGCCACACCAACAGCAGCTGCTGAAATTGCAGTTAAACAAACAGTGGAGTTACTAACTACCATTCAACATCAACAACAACGATTAACAGACAGCTTGAAGAATGTGCTTGCTGATAAGAAACAACGGTTAGCACATTATCAAGAACGTCTGGCGAGACAGCAGCCACAACGGCTGATTGAACAGCAGTATCAACAGCTAGATAATTATCAGCAACGTTTAATAGCGGCCTTAAAAGCACGTGTAACAGCACAGCGCTTTAGCTTTGAAAGACTCAGTTGGCAGCTACAACAAACGAATCCACAGGCACGTATTCAACGTGGTCAAGAACAATTAGAGCAACAAACACTTAACCTCGTTAAAGCATATCGTGCACAACTTGAACATAAACGTCTCACACTCAGTCATAAAATCAATCAAATTGAGAGCTTGAGTCCACTACAGGTGATGCAACGTGGCTTTTCACTTGTTGAAACAAAGACGGGAACAGTCTTAAATAAAGTCACTGATGTGGCATTAAATGAAGCCGTACGGATTCGAATGCGCGATGGTGTTTTAACCGCGACAGTTACTAAAAAGGAGATGTCAGCCCATGGAAGCAGCAAAAACAGTAAACTTTGAAACAGCAATGTCGCAACTCGATACAGTTGTTAAACAGTTGGAAAACAGCGAAATCGGTTTAGAAGAAGCATTAGAATTGTATCAACAAGGTGTTAAACTGGCGGCTTTATGTGACAGCCAATTGAAAAATGCTGAAGAAAAAATGGTGCAACTCGTCCAAGCAGACGGTGAAACAACACCATTTGCAATGAAGGGAACTGACGCCTGATGTTTGAATCGTTTGTAACGAATAGTAAGAAACAACTAGAAGCAACGATGACAGCAACCTTACAGCAACTGCCCGACGTTAACCCACGTCATCAGGCAGCACTCGACTATTCATTAGCGGCTGGTGGCAAACGGATTAGGCCGTTACTTGTTTTAGCGACAGCAACCTTGTTTACCTCTGATCTCAAAGCAGCGATGATACCTGCCATGGCGATGGAATTTATTCACACATATTCGCTAATTCATGATGATTTACCTGCGATGGACAACGATGATTATCGTCGAGGACGTCTGACGAGTCATAAGCAATTTGATGAAGCAACCGCTATTTTAGCAGGTGATGGGCTGTTAACATTAGCCTTTGAACAGCTTGCAACAGCGCCACATTTAAGTGAGACAGCACGTATAAAATTAATCCGCTTGTTTGCCTATGCGGCGGGGCCTAGTGGGATGATTAGCGGGCAACAAAGTGACATTGAAGCTGAAACACGTGCAGTTAGCTTGCCTGAATTGGCACAAATTCACAGCCAAAAAACAGGGGCGCTTTTACAGGCGAGCGTATGTGCCGGTGCGATTGTCGGTGGGGCGAATATGTCAGAGTATCAACTGTTAGAAAACTTTGCCACTAAGATTGGGATTGCTTTTCAAATCCAAGATGATATTTTAGATGTAATCGGTGACGCTACCAAAATGGGTAAACAAACCGGAATGGATGCACAGTTAAACAAGAGCACCTATACATCACTGTTAACTTTAGCAGGGGCGCAACAACAATTAACAGCTTATACAGAGGCGGCTTATGCGTTATTGGAGCAACTACCCTACGATACAGCCTACCTTGAGGCACTGACAGCAATGATTGCTGAGCGAGAGGCATAAATAAGTAAAAAGTGGCAAGATAAAGGAGTTAAAGACGATGAAATTAAAAGAACGGGTCGATGTGTTATTAGTCCAACAAGGATTATTCGATACGAGAGAACAGGCGAAGCGTGCTGTGATGGCAGGTCTTGTTTACATTAAAGAAGAACGGGTCGATAAACCGGGTGAAAAAATTGAACTCACGGTTGAATTAAATGTTAAGGGACAACGGATGCCTTACGTCAGTCGCGGGGGACTTAAGCTTGAGAAGGCTTTACAAGCCTTTGATTTTGTCGTAACAGATAAAATCATGTTAGACATTGGGAGTTCAACGGGTGGTTTTACCGATTGTGCCCTCCAAAATGGTGCGAAGATGAGTTATGCCCTTGATGTCGGTTCGAACCAACTCGCTTGGAAATTACGGAACGATGAACGTGTAGAAGTGATGGAACATACGAATTTTCGTTATGTTGAACCAGAAAACTTTACGAAGGGTGTACCTGAGTTTGCCACGATTGATGTGTCCTTTATTTCATTGCGCTTAATTCTACCAACCTTAACGAAGGTGATTGCTGCTAATGGCGATGTGATGGCCTTAATTAAGCCACAGTTCGAAGCTGGGCGTGAACAGGTCGGTAAAAAAGGAATTGTCCGTGATGAAAAAGTGCATCAACAAGTAATCGAAGATGTACTAAGCTTCTCACAAAAACTAGGGTTTGACGTAAAAAACCTCAGTTTTTCACCGATAACAGGTGGCGAAGGTAATATTGAATTTATTGCCCATCTTAACTATGCTGGTGAAACAAATTACGAAGGTCAATACCTTGCGCCAGATACGATTAAAGAAATTGTGACACGCGCTCATCATACGCTAAAAGGATAGTTTAATGACTCGGTTGACGCCAATTTGCGTTTTCCGAGTTTTTTTATGTGTTATGGAGGTTAGCTCTTAATCGCATCAACTGCATAAAAATGGTATAATTATAGGGTATGTTCCAATAATAGTAACGAAACAGAAAGGTGTGACTGATATGAATAAAGCACAACGTCATGTGCTCATTAGAGATTTAATTGCCAACAACGATATTGATACACAAGAAGAATTGGTGTCATTGCTCGAAGAAAAAGGAAACAGTGTGACACAAGCGACCGTCTCACGTGATATAAAAGAATTACATTTAGTGAAAGTGCCTTCTTTACGCGGGGGGTATCGCTATAGTTTACCAGCTGATAACCGTTTTAATCCATTAGATAAACTGAAACGCACGCTTGTTGACTCGTTTATCCGCATGGTAAAAGTGAATAATACATTAATTATGCATACCTTACCAGGAAATGCGAATGCGATTGCCTCATTAATTGATAACTCACAATTCAAAGGTATTGCCGGCACAATTAGTGGCGATGATACGATTTTAGTTATTTGTTTATCTGAGCAAAATGCTGAAGAATATGAACTGATGTTTTTAGAAATGCTCTAAGCGTAGGACTAGTGCTTAGCAGAAAGACCGTAGAAAGAGGAGGATGAGATAATGCTCCAAGAATTATCAATACGTCATTTAGCAATTATTGAAGAAGTCGCATTGTCTTTTAAAGGAGGTTTAACCGTTTTAACAGGAGAAACCGGTGCCGGTAAATCGATTATTATTGATGCCTTAGGTTTAATTGTGGGTGGGCGTGCCTCGACCGATTTAATACGACATGGAGCTGAAAAGGCCGTTTTGGAGGCCTTGTTTACAATTGAAAACAATAAACGAGCTTATGCCGTATTAGGTCAGTTAGGGATTGAAGTCGGAGAAGATATGGTTGTGCTCAACCGCACATTAATGCGCAGTGGTAAAAATGTCTGTCGGATTAACGGTAAACTCGTGACAACAACGAACTTGCGAGATGTCGGTGAGACACTTCTCGATATTCACTCTCAACATGAAAGCCAAGACCTGATGAATGAAGCGCACCATCTGTTTTTAATCGATCAATTTGCTCATGAAGAAATCGCGCAACCATTGGCAGACTATCAGCAGCTCTATCAGCAATTAAAAGTGAAAAAACAAGAGTTCAAACGTTTCAATAAAAATGAGCAAGAAATTGCTCAACGAATTGACATGCTCGTTTTCCAAAAGAAAGAATTAGCGAGTGCTAATTTAGTCGACGGCGAAGAAGAAACGCTCGAAGCAGAACGGTCATTACTGGCAAATTATGAAAAAATCAATCACAATGTTGAAGCAAGTTACGACCTTTTCCAAGGAGAACAATCAGCCCTTGACCAAATAGCGAAAGTGATGAACCACCTCAATGCCATCCAGGATGTTGATGGTCGCTATAAAACGTGGCTTGAAACGGTGCAATCGGCCTACTATAGCTTAACCGACGTCGCAACGGAACTGAATCAAGAATTAGCGAGTCTTGAATTCAATCCTGAACAGTTGAATCAAATCGAAACACGGATGGATGCGCTCACCCAATTGAAACGTAAGTATGGCGATTCAGTGAGTGCGATGATGCAATATCATGACAAAATAAGCCGTGAATTAGATAATTTACAGCATAGTGAAACGCATGCCGAACAGCTTCAAACTGAAATTGAAACGATAGCGACGCAATTGACACAAAAGGCCGAAGGGTTAACGCACATACGTCGAACAGCGGCAGAGGTTCTTACTGCGGCTATTCATGATGAATTTAAAGAGCTATACATGGACAAGGCGATTTTCAGTGTGCAGTTTGCTGAACAAGACTTGAATGAACGCGGCAGTGATCGCATTCAATTTTATACGTCGACCAATCCTGGGGAACCGCTTAAACCGTTGCATAAGATTGCCTCCGGTGGTGAACTATCACGGATGATGCTGGCAATGAAAACGATTTTTTCGAAACATCAAGGCATTACAAGTATTATTTTTGATGAGGTTGATACCGGCGTAAGTGGTCGTGTGGCACAAGCAATCGGCCAAAAAATTTACTCGGTCTCAGTTGATTCACAAGTACTCTGTATTTCGCATTTGCCACAGGTGGCTTCGATGGCGGATCACCATTATCATATTGAAAAACAAATTACCGGTGAACGGACGTTAACAAGTGTCACGGAACTCTCATTTGATAAACGTGTGGCTGAAATTGCAATGATGATGAGTGGCGCTGAAATGACAACGTCGACAGAACTGCATGCCCGTGAACTAATTCAGCAGGCTGAGTCGATGAAATAAACGTTCATGCAAGAAGCGAATAGCTATGACTTGCTAAAAAAAAGATAATCACCTATGATATAGTATGTGGAGTTATTACCAGGTCTTAAAAAAGGGGGTATTACCATCATCAGTCACCATATCTTAGTCATTAATACGGGTATCCAGTCACTGAAAATAGCTGTTTTTAAAGATGACAAATTAGTTTTTAATAAAACAATTCGTGACAATCTTATATTGACCATCGATGATGAGACACGACGCCAAAAGCAACTAACGGTCATGAAACAACGGTTGCTTTTACAGCTAAAGCAAGCGGGGATCGAGATGAAAAAAATTGATTTAGTTATCAGCAATACGGGCTATCTGAAACCATTGAGTAGTGGTGTCTATACGATTAATGCAGCGATGGTAGCTGACTTGATTGCTAATGCCTCATACACAGTCGAAGGCAGTTTTGGAGCGATTTTAGCGCAGTCATTATCCGCCTATTATCACATACCAGCCGTTACGTATGACCCACCAACCGTTGATGAATTACAACCAGAGGCTCGTATTTCGGGACATCCACAATTTGAACGCCGCAGTTATTTCAATGCCTTAAATCAAAAGGCGGTCAGTCGACAAGTGGCTGAAAAAATCGGGAAATCGTATGAGAGCTCACGTTTCGTTGTGGCCCATTTAGGATCTGCTATTTCAGTCGGAGTACACAAAGATGGCAAAGTAGTCGATGTCAACAATGGCTATTTTGGTGGTGGTCCTTTTAGTACGATTAGAACAGGGTCCTTGCCATTAAGTGGATGGTTGATTGAATACCGTGATGCCTTAATTGAACCGAAAAAAATTGATAAACTAATCCACGAGGGTGGTTTCTCCGCCTATTTAGGCACTGATTCATTAACGGATGTTGAATGGGAAATTGCAGCAGGTAATCAGAAAGCCATTGCGATTTATGAGGCGATGCTTTATCAAATCGCCAAAGAAATCGGTGCCTATGCCACGGTCTTAAAAGGGGATATTGATGCGATTATTCTCACTGGTGGAATGACCATTAGCCCTTATTTAGTTGAACAACTAATCCCTTATATCGAATGGATTGCACCGATATATACCATCGAAGATCAGTTAGAAATGAAGACGATGGGTGAGATTGGTTTACGTATTTTACAAGGGACTGAAACAGTTAGGGACTATCAATCTTCTAGATGAAAGAGGTTATAATAAAATGTCGAAAGAATACGATTTAGTCGTCCTTGGTGGCGGTACCGGTGGTTATATTGCCGCGATTCGTGCCAGTCAGTTAGGTTTGAAAACTGCCTTAGTTGAAAAAGCAGAACTTGGAGGCACGTGTTTGCATCGTGGCTGTATTCCAAGCAAAGCACTGCTACGTTCGGCCGAAGTGTTACGCCAAACAAAGGAGGCGACACAATTCGGTGTTGACGTCAATCAAGTGACACTGAATTTCACAGCAGTACAAGCACGTAAAACAGCGATTGTAGCCCAACTTGAAAAAGGGGTGCAGTATTTAATTAAAAAGAATAAAATTGATTTTTATGCTGGCAAAGGGACGATTTTAGGTCCGTCAATCTTTTCACCGATGGCGGGGACCATTTCTGTGCAGTTGGCAGATGATGAACTCGAAACATTAATTCCTAAAAACGTTATGATTGCGACCGGTTCACAACCACGTCAATTAGGCGAACTCGCATATAGCGACCGCATTTTATCATCTGAAGGAGCCTTGCAACTGGAAACACTACCAAAAGAGATGGTGATCGTAGGCGGTGGTGTGATTGGAATGGAGTGGGCCTCGTTGTTACATGACCTAGGTGTACAGGTGACAGTGATTGAATACGGACCGACCATCTTACCGACAGAGGATGCGGCAGTCGCGCGCGAATTAACACGTTTGATGAAAAAACGCGGCATTACGATTGTAACGAAGGCAGCGGTCGATGCTACCAGTTTTGTTGAGACAGCTGAAAACGTTAGCTTTGAAGCGGTCATTAATGACAAGCGCCAACGTTTTACCGCTGAAAAAGTGTTGATTTCAGTCGGTCGTGAAGCAGTAACGGCAAATATCGGCTTAGAAAATACGGCCATTCAATTAGAGCAGGGCGCGATTAAGGTCAACGCTAATTACCAAACAAAAGAAAGTCATATATATGCAGTTGGCGACTGTATTGGTGGCCTGCAACTGGCGCATGTGGCGATGCATGAAGGCATTCATGCCGTCGAACATATCGCGGGTGTGAAAACAATGCCAATCAAAGCATCAGCAATTGCACGCTGTGTGTATACCTATCCAGAAGTTGCCTCGATTGGTTTAACCGAAGCCGAAGCAGCGGCGCATTACGATATAAAAACAGGAGAGTTTCCTTTCAGTGCCGTCGGAAAAGCACTTGTATATGGTGAAACAGATGGTTTTGTGAAAGTAATTGCTGATGCCAACACCAATGATGTGCTCGGCGTACATATGATTGGCCCCCATGTGACTGATTTAATTAGTGAAGCGGGTCTCGCCTTTGTGCTCGATGCGACCCCATGGGAAATCGCTGCGACGATACACCCACATCCAACCCTATCAGAAGCGTTCGGTGAAGCGGCTTTAGCCGTAGATGGACACGCTCTACAGTTTTAAGGAGGAACGTATAAATGATTGAATTAATGAAATTATCAGAGGTGCATGAGCAATTAGGCTTATCGAATGAGACCTTGATAGAGATGTACAAAAAGATGGTGTTAACCCGACGTGTGGATGAACGCATGTGGTTATTAAACCGTGCAGGAAAAATTCCTTTTCTTGTATCAGGTCAAGGACAAGAAGGCGCTCAAATTGCGACCGCCTTTGCGATGGATTTAACACAGGATTATTTACTGCCGTACTACCGTGATTTAGGTGTTGTGTTAAGCAGTGGTATGACTGCAAAAGACATTATGTTATCAGCGTTTGCGAAGGCCGAAGATCCCAATTCAGGGGGGCGTCAAATGCCGGAACATTTCGGCGATAAAAAGAACCGAATTGCAACGCAGTCATCACCAGTAACGACACAGTTTCCTAATGCGGCTGGTTTTGCCTTAGGCATTCAACTGCTTAATTCAACTGCGGCTGTCTACACAAGTACCGGTGACGGCTCATCGAACCAAGGTGATTTTCATGAAGGTATTAACTTCGCCAGCGTGCATGATTTACCAGTAGTGTTCGTGATTGAAAACAACGGATATGCGATTTCAGTGCCGGCTGATAAACAGTATAAGGCTGCACGGTTGTCTGATCGTGCAATTGGCTATGGCATTCCAGGTTTTACGGTAGATAGCAACGATATTTTTGCTGTTTATGCCGTGATGAAAGAAGCGTTTGACCGTGCCCGTCGTGGCGAAGGACCAACCTTGATTGAAACGATGTCGTATCGCTTTGCGCCTCATTCATCTGATGATGATGATATGACCTATCGAACAGCAGCAGAAGTGAAGGAAGCACGTGATGAACGTGATCCCGTTGTTATCTTTGAAAACTACTTGTTGGCTAATCAGGTGATTGATGAGGACTTAAAAGCGACGATTGAAGCCGAGGTTAAAGCGGAAATTAACGAAGCGACTGATTATGCTGAAAATGCAGCCTATGCTGAACCAGAATCAGCGTTACGTTACGTGTATGAAGAAACGGAAGGTGTTTAATTATGGCAGTAATGAGTTATATTAATGCAATCACGTTAGCGATGAAAGAAGAAATGGCGCGTGATGAAAAAGTATTTGTACTCGGTGAAGATGTCGGTGTTAAAGGCGGTGTTTTTCGAGCAACAGATGGCTTATATGAGCAATTTGGAGCGAAACGTGTGATGGATACGCCATTAGCGGAGTCGGCGATTGTCGGTGTCGGTATTGGAGCTGCCATGTTTGGCACCCGTCCGATTTGTGAAATTCAATTTGCGGACTTTATTTTACCAGCAGTCAATCAAATTATGACCGAGGCTGCCCGAACACGTTACCGGTCAAACAACGATTGGACCGTGCCAATGGTCATTCGTGCACCGTTTGGTGGAGGCGTTCACGGTGGTTTATACCACTCACAGTCAGTTGAAAAAATCTTCGCGGGTCAACCCGGTTTAACGATTGTTATTCCCTCAAATCCTTATGATGCCAAAGGTTTATTGAAAGCGGCGATTCGCTCAAACGATCCCGTACTTTTCTTCGAACATAAACGTGCCTACCGTCTCATTAAAGGCGAGGTACCTGAAACTGATTACGTTGTTCCGCTTGGCAAAGCAGATGTAAAGCGTGAGGGTGACGATGTCACTATTATTACTTATGGATTGATGGTCAACTTTGCCTTGCAAGCGGCCGAAATGGCGGCGCAAGATGGGATTGAAACACATATTTTAGACTTGCGGACGATTTATCCACTTGATAAAGCGGCGATTATTGCTGCAGCTAAAAAAACCGGGAAGGTCATCCTCGTAACCGAAGATAACCTTGAAGGCAGTGTGCTCGGTGAGGTAGCGGCAATTATTTCAGAGTCGTGTTTCTTCGAGATGGATGCGCCAATACGACGGATAGCTGCACCTGATGTGCCATCGATGCCTTATGCACCGACACTCGAAAAATTCACGATGATTACACCTGAGCAAATCGAACATGAAATTCGCGAACTCGCAGCATTTTAATTAGAGGAGGTTATTCGTTTGGCAATTGAAAAAATGACAATGCCTAAACTAGGAGAAAGTGTCACAGAAGGAACAATTACAAAGTGGCTCGTTGCCCCTGGTGATCAGGTTGAAAAATATGAAGCGATTGCGGAGGTCATTACCGATAAGGTAACGGCTGAAATCCCATCAAGTTTTACCGGTGAGATTAAAGACATTATCGCGCAAGAAGATGAAGTGATGGCAGTTGATGCTGTTATTTGTACGATTGTAACAGCAGAGAGTGGCACAGAAACGCCTATTGCCCCAATTGAACAAACCGAAGCGGCTACGGTCAGTGCAGCGTCAACAAAGCCCCTAACTGCGCCAGCCAACAAACGCTATTCACCAGCAGTCTTACGCTTATCACAAGACCATAACATTGACTTAAATCAACTCGTTGGTAGTGGTCATGAAGGACGGATTACACGTAAGGATGTGCAACAGGCCATTAAAAAGGGTGTGCCTGTGCCATCGACAACATCAACAGAAGCGGTAGTAACACCAGCTCAGCCACAGCCAACAGCACCAGTCCAATCATCACCGGTTGCAACCGGTGACACAATGATTCCGGTGACCGGTGTACGTAAAGCGATTGCGACCAATATGGTGCGCAGTGCTACTGAAATTCCTCATGGTTGGACGATGATTGAAGCTGATGTTACAAATTTAGTCGCTTTTCGTAATGCCCTTAAAGATGAGTTTCGTCACAAAGAAGGTTTTAATTTAACGTATTTTGCCTTCTTTGTGAAAGCTGTTGCGCAAGCACTTAAAGAAGTGCCGATTATGAACAGTTCGTGGCAGGGTGATAAAATCGTGATGCATCAAGATATTAATATTTCGATTGCAATTGGGGCAAATGACGCCTTATATGTCCCAGTTATTCGCCATGCTGATGAAAAATCAATCAAAGGGATTGCTCGCGAAGTATTGTCTTTTGCCAAAAAAGCGCAAAACAATCAATTGACCGCTGAGGATATGAAAGACGGGACCTTTACTGTTAATAATACGGGTTCATTTGGCTCAATCCAGTCAATGGGCATTATCAATCATCCGCAAGCCGGTATTTTACAAGTTGAATCGATTGTAAAACGGCCAATGGTTGTGAACAATATGATCGGTATTCGTGATATGATCAACCTCTGTCTCTCAATGGATCATCGTGTGATGGATGGCGTTGCCTGCGGTCAATTTATGCAAGCCGTTAAACGTAACGTCGAGCATATCTCCGCTGATACAACAACGATTTACTAAATAAAAAACGTCTGCGACCAAGCTTCAGTGGGTCACAGACGTTTTTTTTGTGGCTCTATGTCAAATAGTGTTGTTATTCAAAATTTAGTAAAATAAGTCATTTTTGCAGCTACCTTTTTTGGTAGCTGCTTTTTTGTAGTCATTCCTAATGTGAAGGACGCTTTCTGCGGGTGACGCTTCATCCTCCGCGCTCCGCTGGGGGGTATTCAGCTGCGACTTTTCCCGCTAGAGTCGCCTTCACAAACGTCATGACGCTGCACGTTTATTATTGAGGCTCTCGCGTATTAAAAGACAGTAAAAGAGTCAATTAATTACGAGTTGGGAGCGATGCGTTTATGATTGAATCCGAGTAGAATCCTGTTTCGGAAATTTGAAA
>NZ_AODH01000038.1 GCF_000525915.1 Brochothrix campestris FSL F6-1037
GTCAATGAGTTGATTGCGGAGCATACGTTTGTATGTGACAATTGAGACGAAGGAGACAACGATGAAGAACGATGGTTAGATGAAATTCAAACACATGTTTGGTGACGATAGCAAAGAGGATACACCTGTTCCCATCCCGAACACAGTAGTTAAGCTCTTTAGCGCCGATGGTAGTTGGGGGTTTCCCCCTGTGAGAGTAGGACGTCGCCAAGCAATGGGGGTTTAGCTCAGCTGGGAGAGCATCTGCCTTACAAGCAGAGGGTCGGCGGTTCGAGCCCGTCAACCCCCACCATTTTTTTGCCGACTTAGCTCAGCTGGTAGAGCAACTGATTTGTAATCAGTAGGTCGCGGATTCGACTTCTGCAGTCGGCATATATTTTTTTGAAAAAAAATTCGGAAAATAGTTGTTAAAACAACAAAAAAAATGTTATACTTATCTTTGTTGACAAAAACAAACAGATAAGAGCCGTTAGCTCAGTTGGTAGAGCATCTGACTTTTAATCAGAGGGTCGCTGGTTCGAGCCCAGCACGGCTCATACGCGAAAGTAGTTCAGTGGTAGAACATCACCTTGCCAAGGTGGGGGTCGCGGGTTCGAATCCCGTCTTTCGCTTGTAAGTAGAATATACCCATATTAGCCGGGGTGGCGGAACTGGCAGACGCACAGGACTTAAAATCCTGCGGTGAGTGATCACCGTGCCGGTTCGATTCCGGCCCTCGGCATTGTAACACAATTTAAAATGAGCGCCCATAGCTCAACTGGATAGAGTACTTGACTACGAATCAAGCGGTTAGAGGTTCGACTCCTCTTGGGCGCATTACCGAACGGGAAGTAGCTCAGCTTGGTAGAGCACTTGGTTTGGGACCAAGGGGTCGCAGGTTCGAATCCTGTCTTCCCGATTGTATGAATTTACAATCGAAATATCATACCCGATTAATGGGGCCTTAGCTCAGCTGGGAGAGCGCCTGCCTTGCACGCAGGAGGTCAGCGGTTCGATCCCGCTAGGCTCCACCATTATTTTTCAATAAAAAATGCAATAAACATCATGGCGGTGTAGCTCAGCTGGCTAGAGCATTCGGTTCATACCCGAAAGGTCGTGGGTTCGACTCCCTCTGCCGCTATTATATTTCCGGAGGATTACCCAAGTCTGGCTGAAGGGAACGGTCTTGAAAACCGTCAGGCGAGTAAAATCGCGCGGGGGTTCGAATCCCTCATCCTCCTTTTTATCATGTATCATTTATATTATCGCGGGATGGAGCAGTCTGGTAGCTCGTCGGGCTCATAACCCGAAGGTCGTTGGTTCAAATCCAGCTCCCGCAATTGCAAGAGATTGCAAACACGTTTTTGGTCTGGTAGTTCAGCTGGTTAGAATGCCTGCCTGTCACGCAGGAGGTCGCGGGTTCGAGTCCCGTCCAGACCGTTTAGTAAGGCTCAGTAGCTCAGTTGGTAGAGCAACGGATTGAAGCTCCGTGTGTCGGCAGTTCGACTCTGTCCTGAGCCATTAAAATAATGGCGGTTGTGGTGAAGTGGTTAACACACCTGATTGTGGTTCAGGCATGCGTGGGTTCGATCCCCATCATCCGCCTTTTATATGCGAGTGTAGTTTAGTGGTAAAACTACAGCCTTCCAAGCTGTTGTCGTCGGTTCGATCCCGATCACTCGCTTTAGCACAAAAAACAGGGCCTATAGCTCAGCTGGTTAGAGCGCACGCCTGATAAGCGTGAGGTCGATGGTTCGAGTCCATTTAGGCCCATTGTTATCCGCAATAGCTCAGTTGGTAGAGCACACGACTGTTAATCGTGTTGTCGTAGGTTCGAGCCCTACTTGCGGAGTTAGGGGAAATACTCAAGTGGCTGAAGAGGCGCCCCTGCTAAGGGTGTAGGTCGCGAAAGCGGCGCGAGGGTTCAAATCCCTCTTTCTCCGTTTCATTTTTTAAGGCCCGTTGGTCAAGCGGTTAAGACACCGCCCTTTCACGGCGGTATCACGGGTTCGAATCCCGTACGGGTCATCTTTTAAAGCATTAGCTCGAGTAGCTGATGTTTTTTTGTTGAAATAATGGGCTCTATGTCAAATAGTGTTGGTGAGTAAACTTTCGCTTAAATTAAGAAGCTTTTTGGATTGTAGATTAAGTTCTACAATCCTTTTTTTGTATATGATTAATTAGTGATGCAGAGAAGAATGCGATTTCGAAAATTAGTGAAATTCTGATAACCAAAACTAACATGTTTGATAAGCTTAATCTTGTTATTGATGCCTTCTAAATGTCCATTTGAATAACGATAGATAAAACTATTAGTGATTGCGTCTGAATATTTACGTAACGTTCGTAGGTTTTTTAAAAATAGTGAGAAACAGCGCTATGTTTTTGATGAAGAAGTGCATTGTAAGCTTAAAAATTACGCTGGTCAAAGACAACTGTCAGTTGCTTTGAATGACTCATTCAAGTGAGTCAAGTAATTTATAATACCAGGAGAGGTCATCATCTATTTGAACAAAGGTGTATAGCGATACGCGACGTCTTAACATCATATGTGATGATGTTGAAATTTTTAGAAGTTCTGCCATAATGAGAGCAGCGCTCTGGTTTATAAGTGAGTGATTCGAAATAACAAATACCCTCAGTACCGTTCACTTTTTGACGAGAACACCAATTTTCAGTGGAGTTTATATTTACAGCTTTAATTCCTGTAGAAAATGCGATCGAATGAGTGGTATGAGACATATATAATTCCTCCTTTGGATTGGTTCAGCGACTTTATTTTAAAGGGAATTTATATATGTTTCTCTTTTTTTGCCTAAAAATAGTGTTAGCGACATATTTCGTCACCAACACTATAAATTATAGAACCCATCAAAAAAAGCCCCACTTCGGATAATCTTCGAAGTGGGAGAGCTTTAAAAGGCTAAACTAATTAATAAGGCTAAGGTCGTTAGCAATCCGTAATATTTAATCGCTTTTGAACAGTTCGCCATACCTGGAATCATTTTGATGACTTCTGTTTGACGCCAAAAGACGATGACAGAGATTGCAGCAGGAGGTATAGCGATTAGAGTTAACAATAAGAATGGTGTTAAATGAATCGTGAAGATGAGTGACCAAGTCCAACCAAAAGAAATTAACCAGAGAGCTGCATATAAGACAGTGCCCCAACGTTTCCCTAAGAGGATGGCCAGTGTTAAGCGACCGTTACGGGTATCTTCTTCAAGATCACGTAAACTATTGGCTAACAGCATATTACCAATCATTAAGATTAACGGCAATGAGAGATAAACAATCACCTGATTGATGAAATCGGTTTGAATAAAGAAACTAATGTAGGTAATAATACCACCCATGAAAAAGCCGGCCATCAATTCACCTAAAGGCGTATGAGCGATTGGCAGTGGCCCACCGGTATATAAAAAACCAACAATCATCGAAATAAGACCGATGAGGGCTAAATACCAACTAACAGTCACACATAAATACAGACCGAGTAGTAAGGCGATGATAAAACTTAAAAAGGCAAGGTTACGGATGAAGCTTGCTGACATTTTTTCGTTTGTAATAGCCCCACCATGCCCGACCTTATTTTCATCGTCGTGCCCACGTTTATAGTCGTAGTACTCATTAAACAAATTCGTACCTGTCTGAATTAAAAAGGCTGCAAAAAGCATTGCTAAAAATGGTAACACCTTAAATGTTGTATAGTGTAATGCTGCGGCGCTACCGACAAATACAGGAACATAACTCGAAGCCAACGTGTGTGGGCGTAAAAGTTTCCACCATTTATTTTGTGTTATACGAGCCAGTTTTGGTGTCTGACCTTGTTTCAAAAAAATCCTCTCCTTTTATCCAACGTTATTCAAATCTAACTATACCATATTAAAGTAGTCGAACAATAAGTAAAAGTATGATAGCACGCTATTTTTTGTTATAATTGTTGTGGCATAGTAAACATAAGCTTATTGAGAACAAGAACAGTTAGAAACTGAGGATAAGTAGGGCCACTAACATCAATAAGCCCATCTATTTAGGAGCGATATAAAATGAAATTAGTAAAGACAGTAACTGCTTTAATTGAAGAAGGAGTTGAGCGAGCAAAACAGAGCGACCAAGCCACCTTAATTAGTTGGGTGCAAACACAGTCGAACAATGACTTCAATACATTATTAACCAATTTATCACCTGGTGAAGATGCGTTTTATTGGCAAACACCTGATGATGAGTTACGCTTTTTAGGGTTGAAAAGTATCAAGGTCTTTGATACAACGACTGCTAGTATTCAGCGTGCATGGGATAACTTGAAAGCAAACGCGATTTTATATACAGATGGCTCAACACGTGATGGCGAACCGCTTATTTTTGGCGGCTTTAACTTTAATGCGGAGGTCCCAACAGATGGGACAATCTGGCAAAACTATGGCAGACAGCTGTTCATGTTGCCCGAAGTGATGTGGCGTAGTACAGTTGACCGCGATACAATCACTCTGAACTATTTAGTACAACCGCATCAAACAGTGGCAGAAGTCGAACGTGAACTGCGGTCGAAAATCGTGTTATCGGTAAAAAAACAGATTAATGAACACAATGCGATTGTGAGTGAAACGGATTTAATTACACCAGCCAATTGGACAATGATGATTCAAAAAAGCATCGATGCGATTAAGGCTACTAGTTTTACAAAAGTGGTGTTGTCGCGTCAAAAAGCAGTTGAACTTAAGCGAGACTTGCACAGTGGTCAGGTGATGGCAACGTTAATTAGCCAACAACCAAACTGCTATCGCTTTTTAATGCGTTATCAAGGAACTAGTTTTTTAGGTGCATCACCTGAACGTTTACTGTTTAAGGAAGCTGAAACGATTTATTCAGCAGGCGTAGCCGGTTCAATCGAAACCGGTTCAACAGACACCGAACGCAACCAATTAGCGCAAGTACTATTAGCCGATGCTAAAAACCGACATGAACATGCAATTGTTGTGAATATGATTACAGCTAAGCTAAAACCGTTATGTCATGATATGGTTTATCAAGAGACACCAGCCATCTTAAGCAACCGCGACATCCAACATTTATATACGCCGATTAAGGCACAATTAAATGCCGGGACATCATTTTTAAGCTTGGTCAAAAAAAATGCATCCAACCCCTGCGTTAGGAGGGTTTCCTTCACAAAAAACGCTCGAGTGGATCGCCCAAGAAGAACCACAAATTCGAGGCTTTTTCGGAGCCCCGATTGGGTGGTACGATGCGAGTGAAAATGGCGAGTTTGCCGTTGGTATCCGTTCACTTGTGGCAGCTAACCAACAGGTTCGATTATTTGCTGGTTGTGGCATCGTGGCTGACTCAGAGCCGCAAACAGAATGGAATGAAACAGCCTTGAAGTTTCAACCGATGTTAAGATTATTAGGAGGCGCTCACAATGACAAAACATCAAATTGAAATGACGCAATATTTAGCCGCATTTATCGAAGAAATCGTACAAGCCGGCGTTAAAGAGGCCGTTATTAGTCCAGGTTCGCGGTCAACCCCATTAGCGATGTTAATGGCAGAACATCCGACCTTGAAAATTTACATCGATATCGATGAACGTTCAGCTGGTTTTTTTGCACTCGGGTTAGCAAAAGCATCATTACGACCTGTTGTGCTATTGTGTACTTCAGGCACAGCAGCTGCCAATTACATGCCAGCTGTCGTTGAGGCGAATTTATCGAACATCCCGTTGGTGGTACTCACTTCAGATCGTCCACATGAATTGAGAGGTGTTGGTGCACCCCAAGCAATCGATCAAATTCATTTATACGGTCACCATGTGAAAGAATTTGTGGAGATGGCCTTGCCTGAGGCGAGTGCCGAATTACTCAACTATGCGAAGTGGCAAGGTGCTCGGGCAGTAGATATCGCCTTAAAAGCCCCTCGTGGACCTGTTCACTTGAATTTTCCATTAAGACAGCCATTGATGCCATTATTAGAGCCATCGCCGTTCAGCGGCGAACAGAAGCGCCATCACGTGCATATTTATTCGACCAACGAGACAGTCAGCTCGGAATTGTTGGCAGAAATGTTAACCCTGTGTCACGGTAAAAAAGGCTTGATTGTCATGGGCGATTTACAGGTTGCACCAGCATTAGCAGCACAAATAGTGCAATTATCACACCAACTGGGTTTTCCTGTTTTAGCCGATCCTCTGTCACAACTGCGTTCTTTTGGTCAGAATGAGTATCAGGTGATTGATCAATATGACAGTCTCTTTCGTTTCGCGAGTGTGAAAGAACAAGTTAGAGCAGAGGTCATCATCCGAATGGGGCAATGCCTGTTTCAAAATTTTTAAGTCAGTATCTTGAAACGCTTGTTGATGCTCGTCATATTATCATCGACCCAGGGTCAATGTGGCGTGATCCAATTAAAGCAGCTACTGATATGGTGCACTGTGATGAAACAGTATTTGTCGAAGGCTTGCTTGCATCAGTCGATCAAGCACAACGTGACAGTGAGTGGTATGACCAATGGCAGCGATTAAATAGGCTGAGCAAAACATGTATGAACCAATATTTAGCAGCGATTGAAACGCTCGATGAAGGCAAAGTCGTGGCACAATTACAACAACATTTACCGAATGAGGCCGCATTATATGTTGGAAACAGTATGCCAATCCGTGATATTGATACGTTCTTTATCCAGACGAATAAACAGGTGAGAATCGTCGCTAACCGAGGTGCAAATGGGATTGATGGTAATATTTCAACTGCATTGGGGATGAGCGTTACCCAACAACCGATGTATGCCTTAATGGGCGATGTCACCTTTTATCATGATATGAACGGGTTGTTGATGGCACGTACGCATCAATTAAATTTGACGCTGATTGTGATTAATAATAATGGGGGTGGTATCTTCTCATTCTTACCACAGTCCGAGAGTCCACGTCATTTTGAACAGTTATTTGGAACACCAACCGATATTTCAATTGAAAAAGCGGCCAATTTATACGATGCAACGTACCATGCTGTGCAAGATTGGGAAGATTTTCAAGACACACTTGATCGCGCCGAACACCATAAAGGCTTAAATATTATCGAAGTGAAAACAAATCGGTATGAAAATGTAGTCACACACCGCAGTGTATGGGATAATATAAAAGCAGTGATTGACCATGAGTTGTTATGAGTTAACGGTCAATGACCGTTCGTATCGCGTGATTGATGAGGGCGCAACACACCTGCCTGTTATTTTGTGGTTACATGGCTTTACCGGCAGTCCAGCAACCTTTGAACGCACGAGTTTAAAGCTATCGCATCACCGTCACCTGCGCATTGAATTAGCGGGTCACGGTCTTGCGGCACAGTCGGCCTGTTCGTATGCTGAGCAAGTGACTGATTTAATCGAAATTGTAAATGTGCTTGACATAAAGGCCTTTGCAGTTGTAGGCTACTCAATGGGGGGCAGGCTCGCACTTGGCTTGACCTGTACATATCCGGAGCGTGTCACGCACTTAGTGCTTGAAAGCAGTTCACCAGGGCTTAGGACACAAACTGAGCAAGAGGCACGTCGCGAACATGATGAACGACTGGCCCAACGTCTTGAACAGGAGGGCTTAGAGGCTTTTATTTCCTTTTGGGAAAAAATTCCCCTCTTTGTCTCCCAACAGCAGTTACCGACACCACAGCGTTTAAGACTTCGTCAACAACGCTTGCACAATAGCGTTGCGGGATTAAGTGCATCATTGCGCGGAATGGGCACCGGTGCTCAACCGAGCTATTGGTCTGAGCTATCGCAGTTGACCTGCCCAATCCTTAGTGTTGTGGGGCGCTTAGATGCGAAGTATCGCCAACTTGCTTCCGAGATGCAGGCCGTTCAGCCACAACTTGAAATTGCTACTGTCGCTAACGCCGGACACATCGTCCATTTCGAAGCGCCAGAGGCATTTGATAGACTACTAATAAAATGGTTCAAAAAATAGGAGGAATTATACAATGAAAACATTTGATTGGCAACCAGTAAAAGAGTACCAAGAAATTAAATTTGAAAAAACAAACCACGTGGCTAAAATTACGATTAACCGCCCACACGTGCGTAATGCCTTTACACCATTAACAGTAATGGAAATGATCGATGCTTTTACAATCTGTCGTGATGATGCCGATACAGGCGTTATTATTTTAACAGGTGAAGGTGACCTTGCCTTCTGTTCTGGTGGCGATCAAAAAGTACGTGGTAACGGTGGCTATGTTGGCTCAGATAACATTCCTCGATTAAACGTATTAGACTTACAACGCTTAATCCGTGTTATTCCAAAACCAGTTATCGCGATGGTTCGTGGGTACTCTATCGGTGGCGGTAACATTTTACAATTAGTATGTGATATTACAATTGCAGCTGATAACGCTAAATTTGGTCAAACAGGACCAAACGTTGGGAGCTTTGATGCCGGCTATGGTTCGGGCTACCTCGCACGCGTAATTGGACATAAACGTGCCAAAGAAGTTTGGTTCATGTGTAAACAATACTCAGCTGAAGAAGCGTATGAAATGAACTGGATTAACAAAGTTGTGCCGCTTGCAGAGGTTGAAGAAGTAACGATGGAATGGGCAACTGAAATGTTGAAGAAAAGCCCGACAGCAATGCGCTTTATTAAAGCAGCTTTCAATGCTGACACAGACGGCTTAGCTGGCTTACAACAATTTGCCGGCGATGCAACAATGCTTTACTATACAACAGATGAAGCGAAAGAAGGCCGTGACGCTTTCAAAGAAAAACGCGATCCAGACTTCGATCAATTCCCTAAATTCCCATAAGGCGAGAAGGTGCAAACATGCGTGTTAGCAATTGGTTATTACAAAGGGTGCAACAAACACCAACAGCAGTTGCGCTCATCACTGATGAACAAACGTTGACCTTTGCCGACGTATGGCAAACGGTCACTCATTTAGCTGCCAAACTGCAAACAGTCGTGGCGGCGGGTGATCATGTTGCTGTACTCGGTGAAAATAAACGCGACTTCTATGAACTGATTTTGGCGTTGCAACAAGTCGGTGCGGTGACGGTGTTTCTTAACAACCGTCTCACACCACGTGAAATTAATTATCAATTGCAGCAAAGCGATGCCACGCTGCTTCTTCATGCCACTAACTTTAAAGAGTTGGTTGATTCGTTGAACGTAACGAATCTGCCTGCTCTTTCGTTTGTATCAGTGGCTAACATGACGGCAACGCCCCTGCAATTGCGCTCAACGCTGGAGCTTAAAACAACCGCATCACTGATGTTTACCTCGGGTTCGACCGGGCATCCAAAGGCGGTGCAACAAACGTACGGCAATCACCTGGCCTCAGCGACCGGAACAGCGATGATGAGTGGTCTCTCAACGACGTCTCGGTGGTATTGTGCCGTGCCGTTGTTTCACATTAGTGGCTTATCGATACTGATGCGTTCACTCTTATTTGGCTGTGCCGTTGTGCTAGCGCCCAAGTTTAGAGCAGAGCAGTTACAACAGCTGTTAGCGACGGGCGCAATCACACATGCCTCAGTCGTTACAACGATGCTCCACCGCTTGATGCAAGCAAAAACACCGTTCACTTGTCATCCTAACGTGCAACTCGTCTTGTTAGGTGGTGGTCCTGTTACACGTGAACTCTTAACAGCCTGCCAAGCGTGGCAGCTGCCTGTGACCCCATCATATGGGATGACCGAAACAGCAGCTCAAGCGGTAGCAATGCCGTTAGATCAAGTAGCAACAAAACTCGGATCAGCAGGCATTCCTCTGTTTCAAACTGAATTACGGATTGGTAATGGCGACACGCCACCTCAAACCGTTGGCGATATTTGGCTTCGTGGTGGCAACATTACACCTGGCTACTACCAGCATCACTCGGATGATTTTATTGATGGTTGGTTTAAAACAGGTGACATTGGCTATCTTGATACTGACGGTTATTTATTCGTTAAAGAACGGGCAGGTGACCTGATTATTTCGGGCGGTGAAAACATTTATCCGACCGAGATTGAGCACGTTTTATTACAACATCCGCTCGTGAGCGATGTCGCTGTTATCGGTGAGTATCACCCTCAGTGGGAACAAGTGCCAATCGCCTACATCGTGAGCGAACACCCCTTGCACAAGGCTGATTTAGAGGCTTTCATCGCCACCAAATTAGCGAAATACAAGTGGCCGCAACGCTACGTGACAGTGGCCAAAATACCGCGGACAGCAACGGGGAAAATTCAACGGCATCGCCTCCGTAACAAAAGCTAGCGTACAGTTTGGGTCAAGCGATAACTTATGGTAAAATGAAATGAATTAAAGAAGCGATTGGAAGGGGAAATAACATGTCACTACGTAGTAAAATGGCAGCGGTAGTAGGGAAAACCGTCTACCTGACCGTTCAAAAGTTAACAAAAGGGGGCAGCAGTTTCCCAGGTCGGGTGGCGTTGAAATTAGACCCAGCCGTGTTACAAGAGATTTCACGTAACTATGAAGTCATCATTGTAACGGGTACGAATGGTAAAACAGTGACATCAGCTTTGATGCATAACGTTTTGAAGCAAGCACATCCAGACACGATTTCAAATTCAACTGGCGCCAATATGTTACAAGGGATTACATCAACCTTTTTGAAAAATTATCAACCGAGCCGTAAAGAAAAACGGGTGGCAATCTTAGAAGTCGATGAAGCCAGTTTAACGAGCATCACAAAATACGTTAAACCGCGGGCAATGGTCTTTACTAATGTTTTTCGCGATCAATTAGATCGCTACGGTGAAGTGTACACCACCTTGAAATTAATGGTTGATGGTGCGAACTTAACACCAGAAACGACTTTATTTGTCAATGGCGATGCCCCTATTTTTCACGATATGGCTGTCAAAAATCCGGTCGTTTACTTTGGCTTTGACCTCGAAAAAGGTGAGGCTCAAGAAGCGCAAACAAATGCGACAGCCACACTTTGCCCACATTGTAAGAAACCGTTAAAATATAACTTTATTACATACAACAACCTCGGTGATTATTACTGTGCAAGCTGTGAGTATAAACGTCCAGAACTGACATACCGCCTCAATGAAGTGACTCGTTTAACGGATCAAGAAGCGGATGTTCAAATCGATGACGAACCGTATCATTTAACGGTGGGTGGGTTATACAACAGCTATAACGCGTTGTCTGCCTATGCAATCGGGCGCGAATTTGGACTCACAACGGCTCAAATTAAAACCGGCCTCGTGTTGGATCAAGCGGTCTTTGGTCGTCAAGAAGCAGTTCAGGTCGGCACGAAGCGTGTGCACGTTATTTTGGTGAAAAACCCCGTTGGCTTTAACCAAGCAATTGAAACGATTGGCTTACATGACGAAGCTTTTTCACTCTTCTTATTAATGAACAATCATTATGCAGACGGCATCGATGTGAGCTGGATTTGGGATGTTAATTTTGAAAAATTAGCAGAAATGCCGATTCCAAATTACAATGTTGGTGGCGAGCGTTACTATGATCTCGGCGTACGTTTAAACGTGGCTGGAATTCCAGAAGAAGAGATTGGGGTCGTGCAACTATCGATGGCTTAGTCGATGCTATTCAAGCGGTAGAAACAGAAGACGTTTATGTTTTAGCGACCTATACTGCGATGTTGCGTTTCCGAGAAGAACTGTATAAAAAGAACATGTTGAAAGGAAAGTGGTAACATGGAAATGTCATTAAACATGTGCCATTTATATGCCAACTTGTTAAACACATACGGCGATAATGGTAACTTACTTATATTAAAACACCGTGCGCAAGTACGTGGCATTGCCTTCAATATTGAAACCGTTAGTATTGATGAAACCTTTGATGATTCAAAATATGACATGGTCTTTATTGGTGGTGGGCAGGATTATGAGCAACTGCTCGTTGCTAAGGACATGCAAACGAAAAAAAACGGCTTTAACGCAATATATTGAAGACGAGAAAGTCATGCTCGCGATTTGTGGTGGTTATCAAATGCTCGGTCAATATTATTTAGATGCCGATGGTAATAAAATTGCGGGTATTAACGCAATGCCTCATTACACCGTTAACGGCGATGAACGTTTTATCGGCGATGTTATTTTACACAATGCTGATTTCGATGAAAAATACGTGGGCTTTGAAAATCATGGCGGACGTACGTACCTTGGTGAAGGTCAAAAACCATTGGCACGGGTTGAAAAAGGCCGTGGTAATAATGGGGAAGATGGTACCGAAGGCTCAATTTATAAAAACACGTATTGCTCATATTTACACGGGGCGTTATTAGCGAATAATGCGGAGCTAACTGACCGTTTATTGTTAACGGCCTTACAACGTAAATACCCAGAGGTGAAAGAATTACCGCCGTTTGCGAGCAAGTTCCAACAAACAGCTAAGGCTGAACGCTTGGTGGGCCGCGACGCTACTGATAAGTAATAAAAGCTGAGACAGGTCATTTAACTTCGAAGCGATTGGAATTCAAGAGAGTGTCGACTATTTACCGTCGACAGGAGAGAAATTGGAATTTCAAATGTTCTGGTTGAAGGAACTAGAAAAATAAAACAAAAAGAACAGTCATGCCCATAAGGTATGACTGTTCTTTTTGTTTTATTGGCAAATGAACTTCGAATCAGTTATGATTACATGTAAACATAATGTAGAACCTATGAATAAAATACCGGTTGGACGATTTCAGAGAGGATACAAGTCAAATAATAAAATATTTTTTCACTTAGTAGTCTTATTAAATAGAAGATAAGATTATATAGCAGATGGAGGGGATAGCGTGATGAATAAAATGATTTTAGTTGGTGCAATTATTTTTGGAATCGGATTATTTATTCAATTAATTACCGCAAAATGGAGTTGGAGACTGGGAGGGTATTATAAATCGAAGAACAAACCACTTTCCCTCATTGGTTTATGTATCATCATATTAGGTTTAGTTATCATCGTGATGTCAGCAATTGCTAATGGGCAATTGAAAATCTAACAGCTTAAAGAAAAATAAAATAGGTAAATAATAAAGCATTTCTTGTTGAATTCAGATGAACTTAATTCAGCAAGAGATGCTTTTAAATAGCCATCAAACAAAGCGTTCTTGTTTGACGATTTAGTGTCGCTAGTCCACCTGTTTGTGAATTTAATCAAGCATAAGATGGAGAATAGCCAATTTTACACCTATAATTGAGAATACATTACTTGAATACCCTTTCAAAAAGGGAGTGTTCATTCGTTACACGCCAATAGCATAAGAAAATAATAGCTAATTTCCTAAGTAGGCGGAAATAATGCATTTGTATGGATAGGCAATTGAAAATATACTAAGGTTATCAACAAAGACAAACTAATAAAGGGGAGATTGAAATGGAACGTGTATTACTAATTTGTGGTGCAGGAGCATCGAGCGGTTTTATGGCACAAGCAATTCGAAAGGCAGCAAAGAAAGAAGGGTATGAGCTGAAATGTGAAGCCCGCAGTGAAGCGCAGCTAAATGAGTACTTAAGTGAAATCGATATTTTATTAATCGGGCCACATCTTGCTTATATCAAGGCTGAAATTATGAAACAAATCGGCGATCTGCCAATTAAAGTAGAGGTTATGCCTCAAAGTATCTATGGTATGTTAGATGGCAAAAAAGCGTTGGAACTTATAAAAACACTATAAGTAATTGAAGGAGGCGTATGATGAATAAGCTCTTTGAATTCATGAATACAAAGTTTGCACCAATCGCGAATAAAGTGAGTAAAAACTTTATTGTGTCGTCGATTCAAGATGCAATAATGACGATTTTGCCACTTATTTTAGTCAGTTCAATCGTAACAATTTTATCGCTCATTAATGAGATAAAACCGGATTTAGTGAATCTTGGTAAAATGTCTGATTTTTCTTTTGGAATCGTCGGCATTGGTGTTGCCTTTTTAATCGCTTACAACATTATGGAAAAAAGCAATTTAGGTGATAAAAAACTGTTGGCAGGTGTGACATCATTATCGTTATTTTTAATCAGCATCGGTCCTAAAATAACAGATACGGGCACCATAAGTTTTGAACAAGCTCGCTTTGGCGCAACCGGTTTAATCATGGCGATGATTGTTGGTATCTTTGTTGGTGTCGTGATGCGCTTGTTTTCAAAATTTTCATTTTTCAAACAGGATTCAGGGATTCCCGATTTTGTAATTGTGTGGTTTGACTCATTGATTCCCATCACATTAATGCTTGGATTCGGCTTGATTTGTACCGATTATTTTAATCTCGATATTTACAATGTGATTTTAAGTGCGTTTCAGCCGCTATCTGGTATCATCCAAACATTCGGAGGCTTTGTGCTGATTAACTTCATCCAAGCATTCTTATACTCTTTTGGTATCAGTCCCTGGATTTTAACACCGATTGCCTATCCGGTCTATATGCAAGCAATTGCAGATAATCATGCGCTTGTTGCAGCTGGTGGTGAAGCGGTTAATATTGCAACAAATGAGACTGTCTACGGTCTATTTTTAATCGGAGGCTTAGGTGCGACATTAACACTTGTGCTATTGATGGCGTTCATGGCAAAATCAATGCGCTTAAAAGCAATTGGTCGAGCGACACTTATTCCTTCACTCTTTAACATCAATGAACCGGTCATCTTTGGCGCACCAATTGCCTTCAATCCGTTCTTTATGGTAGGGATGTGGATTAATGGCTTGCTCTTACCAGCACTTGCTTATCTCTCAATGTATTGGGGCTTTGTTAATATTCCGAGTGATTCCTTTATGCTTTGGTATTTACCGTATCCACTACAGAGTTTCTTTGCCACAGGTGGCGACTGGAAAGCGATTGTTGCCTGTTTTATCTTCATGGGCGTGTCATTACTTGTCTGGTTCCCGTTATTCAAGATGTACGATGCACAGCAGCTTAAAGTCGAAGCAGATACGCAGGATTAATCAACTAAACTAACGGAGGTTACTTATGATTACAGAAGAGATGAAAGAACAGTTTAACGAACAATCAATGTTAATGATTTTACATGCTGGTGATGCGCGCGAAAAAGTTAATGAGGCGCTCGATCAAGCAATGACTGGTGCTTATAATACCGCGGCTGAACTAATTAAAGAAGCTAAAGAAAATATAAATAAATCACATAAAATTCAAACAGTTCAAGTGCAAAAAGAAGCGAAGGAAGAAGCGTATTACTATTCAATGTTATTTGCCCATGCGCAGGATACATTAATGACAGTACAAAGTGAATACAATATCACCAAAAAATTAATTCCATTACTCGAACGATTGGAACAAAAGATAAATGAAATAGCGTAAGGTTATTAACCTTAAAGGAGAACATGGATGAAAGAAGTCAAACTTTTAAACGTCTTAAAAGATAAAAAAAAGCCCTGCATCTGCCGTGTTTTGGCTGAGAGGCTGAAGGTATCGGATCGAACGATTCGTAACTATGTAAAACAAATCAATCAAAAACTAGGTGAAGAAGTTATACAAGCGAGCACTAAAGGTTACTATCTTGATAAAACACTCTATGAAAAATGTCTCTATTTGTATGAGGATAGCCGCATGCAGACAGTCAATGGCCGTATCAATTACTTAAGTGGTCTATTGCTTAAAGAAAGTGAACCTGTGACGACAGATGCCTTATTAGCTGAACTAGAAGTATCTGAAACAACATTACAAAAAGATTTACGACGTTTGAGTGATTATTTTAAAACGCATAATTTGCAATTAGTCAAAAAAGCAGGACATTATCAATTACTTGGGTCAGAACAACAAAAACGCACGCTCATTCGACAAATTTTTTCGGCAGAAACACAAGATCAAATGACCGCATTTTATACGAACCAAGATGTTTTAAAAGAATATGAAGTAACACAACTACGAGCGATTGTGGAAAAAAACATCAATAGCGCACAGTTGAAAATGAACGAGTTCGCCTTGAGCAATGTTATTTTACACTTGGTTGTTGCTATCATGCGCTTGAAACAACGGAAGTATATTGAAAGTAATGAAAGTGTTAATCGTCATAGTGAATCAGCAGAGTATCTCGTATCACAGGCTATTTTTAATGCGCTTGCAATTCAACATGACTTTCAAGTGACAATTGAAGAAGTCGAAGCGTTGCGTATTTTATTAATCGGTAACACGACATCCAACGAAGGGGATGTTGTCGACGCGGCTATGATTAAACTCACAAACGAGATTGTTGCACAAATAAACCAAACCTACTTCCTCGACTTTGATAACCATGCCTTTATACGTCGCTTCTCGATACATTTAAATAACTTAGTTGTGCGTCGAAAAAAAGGCATCTTTAATAATAATCCAATGGTTGAAATTTTGAAAAAACAAAATTTAATGATGTATGATCTGGGATTATTTGTTGCTAACATTATCGAAGCAGAGATAGGTATTGCTGTGCCTGATGATGAAGTGGCCTATCTAGCCTTACATATCGGTATCTTTTTAGAAGAAGAATCGTCTAATAATCTCGTATCTGTCGCGATTGTCTCACCCGCGTATAATGAGATGGAACAACGTATTGTACAAAACTTAGAACATTATTTTCAAGACCAAATTAATATTAAAGAGATAATAACAACCTACCCTGATAGTACAAAAGAAATCGAGGCAGATATTGTCATTTCGACCATCTCATACATAGGCACATCCGAACAAGAAGTTATCATGTTAACACCCTTTTTCAATATGTCAGATATTAAAAAGGTTGAGCGCAGTATTGCTAAAATAAAATTAGCAAAAGATGTTAAGTATTATCAACGAATGGCACATGACTATTTCGATGAAAACTTTTTTTATTACGATGTAATCAAAGAGAGTAAAGAGGACTATATCGCTTTTTTAGGGCATGAATTAGTCGATGCAAAAATTATCACGTCAAGTTATTACGAATCCGTACTCGAACGTGAAAAAATGTCTTCGACCTCCTTTAATACAGTTGCGATGCCACATTCGTTATATCGCACGGCTAAACAATCAATTTTTGCAGTCCTATACAATAAGGCCCCCATTATTTGGGATGTTCACCAAGTCGACCTCGTGTTATTTATGGCGATTTCACAAGATGATTCTGATCGGTTTAATGATTTTTTACAGCTGATTATTGAAATAGCATCGGATCCAATCGCTGTGAGGGCGATTGTGGAACAAACGCATTACGAGGGTTTTATGACAGTAATTACAACCTTAATCCAAAAAAAATTAGAGAGCGAGTGATTTTAAATGAAAAAAAATCCAACAGTATTTCCAAACGATTTTTTATGGGGTGGCGCAATTGCCGCTAACCAAGCAGAAGGGGCTTATTTAGAAGATGGTCGTAAAATGTGTGTCCAAGATATTTATCCATACGATAATACAGAAGATATTAAGAAAAAATCAAATAAAGAAATTACAACCGATGCCATTCAAAAAGCAATTGAAGACAAGGTCAATTACTATCCAAAACGTCATGGTATTGATTTTTATCATACCTACAAAGAAGATTTACAAATGCTAGCTGACTTAGGCATCAACTCATTCCGTATTTCAATTAGCTGGGCACGTATTTTTCCTAATGGTGATGATCAACAACCGAATGAATTAGGTTTGCAATTCTATGATGATTTACTCGATGAAATGATTCGTCTTGGGATGGAGCCACTTGTGACGATTTCACATTATGAAATGCCGTTGAACTTAGCGGTTAAATATAACGGGTGGTATAATCGTAAAACAATCGACTTCTTTACTAATTATGCAGAAGTCTTATTCAAACGCTATCAAGATAAGGTGAAATATTGGATTTTAGTCAATCAAATTAATCTTATTGTCCATGAATCATTTAATCATTTAGGTATTCCAGCTGATAAAGTTGAGAATTTAAAAGAAGCGAAGTACCAAGGCGTGCATCATGAGTTAGTCGCATGTGCTCAAGCAACGAAACGGGCAAAAGAGATTAATCCAAACTTTGAAATCGGTATGATGTTGTTAGGTGAATTGGCGTATGCTGAAACAGCAAAACCAGCTGATCAATTGGCAGCAATGAAGTTCAATCAAATGGAACTGTTCTTCTCCGATGTGTTAATGCGGGGCGCTTATCCTGGTTATGCTTTCCGCTACTTTGAAGATGAACAGATTAATATTACTTTTGCTGAAGGTGACGAAGAAATGCTTAAAAACACTGCCGATTTCTTAACTTTTTCGTACTACTACACAGCGATGACAAATGAAGCAGTTTATGAAAAAGGCAAGGCAAATGACACAAAACGCTTTTTGAAAAATGATAACTTAACTGAAAGCGATTGGGGTTGGTCAGTCGATCCAATCGGCTTACGAATTACACTTAATGTTTTATATGAGCGCTATCAAAAACCAATGATGATTACTGAAAATGGCATGGGAGCATTTGATGAATTGACATCAGATAATAAAATTCACGATCCCTATCGTGTGGATTATTTAAAACAACACATCGAACAAATGAAAGAGGCCATTCATGATGGTGTTGAGCTGATTGGTTATTATCCATGGGGACCAATCGATATTGTAAGTTGTTCATCGTCAGAAATGAGTAAACGCTATGGCTTTATCTATGTCGATATTGACGATTATGGTAACGGTTCAAAAAAACGAATCAAAAAAGACAGTTTTGATTGGTACCGTCAAGTCGTGACATCAAATGGTGAGCAACTGTAATAAGACGATTAAACGGTTGGAAGTGACTTCCACCGTTTTTGTCGTTTTAGAGATGAGAGGAGAATAAGAATGAAACATTTTTTTTACAAAAAAAAACAGCCATAAATGCATTGCTAATGCTTGTTGGGACGCTCTGTATCGCTATCGGAATTCACGTGTTTTTTCTACCATTTAACATCATTGCAGGTGGGATGAATGGGATAAGTATTTTATTTTTCCGTCTCTTTAATATTTCACCTGATTTGACGCTGTTTGTCTCAAACTTTCCCTTGTTACTGGTGAGTTTCTTATTTTTAGGGAAGAAATACACCCTCAATACGATTGTCTGTGCTTTTTTATTACCATTCTTCCTTTGGTTAATAGCAGATATGCCGATATACAAAGATAATGCCATGTTGGCAGCCTTATTTGGTGCAGTTATTACCGGAGCTGGGATTGGCCTTGTTTTCAAAGGAGGGAGTTCAACTGGCGGAACAGCGATTATTCAACAAATTGTGCACAATTACTTTCATATGCCGTTGGGAACCGCGGTGTGGCTGATCGATGGTCTTGTTTTATTATCCTCGTTTATTTTCTTTGACTTAAGCACGGGAATGTATTCAGTCATTTCATTGGTTATTATTGGAAAAATGGTCGATTTAATTCAAACAGGGGGGCAATCAGCGAAGACACTCTTTATAATTGCAAATGAACCAAAAGAAATCGCGAGGCAGTTAATTGTGCATCACAATTTAGGTGTGACACGAGTGGATAGTTATGGGGCCTATTCAAACAATGCGAATGGCTTGTTAATTAGTACCTGTCCACCGAGAAAAATCAAAGCGGTAAAACGAACAATTAAACAGCGGGATGAAACAGCCTTTTGTCTTGTGTTTGATACGAAGGATGTAATGGGAAACGGGTGGTGAATTATGACGAATGCATGAATAATATCGTTTGCTGAGGTCGTAATCAATCACTAATGGTATACTAAAGGTGGATTTTATCGACAAGGGAGCGAAACAGATGAAGATTACGATTGTTGGAGGCGGTATTGTCGGCATGACAGCGGCTTACCTCTTATCAAAAGAACAAGACATACAAGTGACGGTGATAGACCGTGAAGGAGCGGGGCAAGCCTCCGCCGCCGCATCAGGGATTGTGTGTCCTTGGGTATCGAAACGTCGTAATAAAACCTGGTACCGATTGGCAGTAGAAGGGGCCCGTTTTTATCGCGAGTTGATGCCACAGTTAACAGCGGAAGCCACGGTGAATCCTGGCTACGAACAAAAGGGAGCGTTAATTTTACGCGATTCACTAGCAAAAATTAACGAGTTAGCGGGGATTATTGAGGAACGTCTTGTTGAAGCCCCTGAAATTGGTGACTTAACCGTCTTATCAGCGGCAGCGATTCAACAACAGTTTCCCTTTATCGCAGAAGGACTAAGCGGTTTACATGTCTCCGGTGGCGCACGTGTGGATGGCAGTAAACTGGTGGCAGCTTTAAAAGAAGTCGCCGTTCACAACGGTGTCGATTTTATAACAGCAACAGCTCGTCTGGCGCGTAAAGACAACCGCCTCACTGTCTTGGTTGAAGGACTTGAAATCGCAGCGGATAAAGTGCTGTTAGCCACGGGAGCATGGCTCGGTGAAATGTTTGATGAAGCGGTTTATTGTGATATTACGACCCAAAAGGGGCAGTTGCTCCATTTGAAAACAATCCAAAATAGCAGCGACTGGCCGGTAATTATGCCAGCTTCAGCCTTTAGTTTTGTCCCATTTGCTGATCATGTTGTCATTGGTGCCTCACATGAAAAAAACAAAGGGTTTAATCTCGCCCCAACTATCGGTGAATTGACCGCAATTGCCAATGAAAGTTTACGGTTTGCTCCCGGATGGGAAACCGCTGAAATTATCGGTGTCCGCACAGGAACCCGGGCTTATACAGCGGATTATACGCCGGTGCTTGGTCAAGTCCCCTTCGCTGATAATGCCTATGTTGCCAATGGTCTAGGCGCCTCTGGCTTAACTGTGGGTCCTTATGTCGGCAAGGTATTAGTCGACTTAGTACTCAATCGTTCAGTCAAAATCGATTTAGCCCAGTATCCGGTTGAGCGTTACCTCCGGTTAATACACGAATAATTAAAAGTTATCCGTTCTCGCAATTCAAAGAGAAGGATAATTTTTTTTTTTCCAAAACAGGTTGCTTTTGAAGAAAAAAAACGCAAGAAATATAGAGGGAAAGGCGGTTATACTAGGACTATGTTTCAACTGAAACGAATAGATGACTAACAGTTGTTAACCGAAATGAGGTTGAAAAAGTGATTGTGCAGTTATGCAATTGCTTTTTTAATGAGGAAATAGGAGCTCGTTAACTGTGAGTGGATAGGAGGTTGTTAGATGGAAACAGTGCTCGAAAATGATATCAGTCGGAAATTAACACTTATTAGTGAGTTGTATAGCACCCATCATTATCTTGAAATACAGAAAGTCGCTTGTTTGTTAGGATGTTCAAAGAAAACCTTAATTAAAGACATTGCCCAAATCAATGAGCATCTAGCTGTTATTCAAGTGCATCGAACAAAGGGATTGTTGTTTGATCGGAGCAAAGGCGTCAATTTTCATTATTTTTACTCGGTCTATCTTAACGATTCAATTTCAGTCAAAATGTTGTATGAAATCCTTAAAAAGGAACCGTGCATTACCAGTTTGGCGCTCGATCTCTATGTATCAGAATCGAAGCTTAGAGGTCTAGTGGATAAATGGAATGCGTACTTTTTAAAACGGCAGTTGCGCATGTCAATCAAAACAAAGTTAAACGTATTATCACTGACAGGAAACGAAACAAATATTCGCTTGTTTACGCATTACATGTTATATGAACTACAATTCAATCAAATATACACCCGCGAAATCCGCAAAGATGAAGTCTATCAAGCTTATATGGCCTTTATTAGCAGTCAGTTTCAGCTCGAACACAGCGATCATTACGAAATGACACAGTCGTATTTTTACGTGTTAGCCTCAATTTATCGGACTAAAAAAGGACATTTCGACCATAATCTCCCCAATTATTACTCGGCAGTAAAACACGTCGAAACAGAAGCGTTTTCAACTTGGCAGGAAACGATGATGAAAGCCTTTCAATTGCCGTTTACGCTCACTGTAGCCAATCAATTATTGCATCGGTATTATTTAGCCCGTTATTGTCGCCAAACAGTGTTGCATTATGAGATTCAACAAAAAACCAGTCGATTCGTTGAGGTTGTCTTACAAAACTTCACAAAATTAACTGTTTCAGACCAACTGAAGCAACGAATGATTAAAGATTTAACCGTTAACTTTCAATATGAACCTGATGTTACCTTCTTTCTTTTTAACACCTCTGCGTTAATATTCAAAAGTCAGCATGAGTATTATCACCTGTTTTTTATGGAACTCGATGCGATTTTCAAAGAGAATGAACTGAAATTTTCGACAATTGCCCGTAAGCAGTCGTTTCATCGTGAAATGATTTATACGATGAATGCCGAAATAAACTTAGCGAAGTATATTTTAAAGCGGCCGATTGTAGCGGTTTATTTATTTGAACGGGAAGAAATTATTAAGGCATTAACGAATGTTTTACAGATGTTTTTTGGCGACCGCATCGAGATTCAACGCGTGATAGAGCCTAACTTGCAACTGGAACAGGCTGACTGGGTGATTACGAACTATCAATTGCCGGATGAATTTGAACAGCAGCGAATTGATTTTCAAGGGATTGTAACGATTGACTGGCTTTATCGGATGGATGAAAAAATCAAACTGCAATCGCTGCTTCGAGAATAGTAGGTGCCGTCTTATTTTGTTTGGTCGCTAGAGAGGTCACGATTAATACCAACTTGAATAAAACTAATAACGAAAATAACCACACCAATCAACAGTATGGTGAATGCTGAATAGTCCGTAAGGCAGCTGAAATAGATAGTGGCGATTATACTGAAGAGCAGCGACTTGGTGAATAGTACGCCAAGCGGCGCTGTTTTTTTGTTAGCCAAAAAAGCACTGCTAGAAACAATTAGGAGCGACATTAACATGAAAATAAAAGTGTCACGAGCCGAAAGTTGTAAAACGAAGAGAGCGAAAATAGCGGCGCCAAACGTTAAGAGATAGGGTAGAGTTTTAGTTATCATTCGTAGTCATCTCCTCTGATTAGTTATAGCTAGTATGACAGGGAGTAGCATTAGTGTCAATTTAGAACAGACGAATGTTTGATAGGCGACCGCTTAATTTGATATGCTGAAAAAAAGTGCGATAGGGGGATGGTAAATGACCTATGTAGCAGTGAAAAACGTCAGCAAGTTTTATGGGACACACTGTGCACTAAAAGCAGTGTCGCTCACAGTTAATAAAGGGACAATGGTTGCCATTTTGGGAGCTAATGGTGCGGGAAAATCGACTTTAATTAGTCTGTTATGTACTTTAACAACGCCGACTTCAGGCCAAATTAGCTTGGCGGGTGACGATTTGACGACTGCAACAACTCGTGTCCGCGCTAAAATTGGGGTTGTCTTTCAACAAAGCGTTCTTGATGAGCGTCTCAGCGTCTATGAAAACTTACAGATACGCAATCGTCTCTATCAAGGCGATGAAGTGGCTGTAGAGCGAAGTATGACCGCGTTAAACATTGGTGGGATTGCCAATCGGTGTGTTGGTGCTTTGTCAGGGGGGCAGCGTCGCCGTGCTGATATTGCTAGAGCCTTACTGCCGCAACCAGAGGTATTATTTTTAGATGAACCTACAACTGGCTTAGATGCGCAAACACGTCGACAATTGTGGTCAATCATTAAAGCAAAACAGCGGTGTGAACAGTTAACGATTGTTTTGACGACCCATTATTTGGAAGAAGCCGAACAGGCGAATTATATTTATATAATCGACCAAGGTCAAATTGTACGTGAGGGTACACCTAGTGGCTTGAAGCAACACTACACCCAAACGCGTATGCTCATTTATAAAGGCAATTTGCAACGGATTATCACGATTGAACGTGCGGCAGGACGACCGTGTGAATGGGAAAATCAGCATCTTTTAATCGTGCTAACATCAGTCGCACAATGCGTGGCGTTATTACAACGCTATCAAACAGACATCAGCCGGTTTGAAGTGAAGGAAGGCAGTCTTGAAGATGTCTACCTCAGGAGGTTAGATGATGGCTAATCCTTTAATTAGGCGGAATCTACTGCTGTTCTTCCGCGACCGTTCAGCTTTGTTTTTTGCAATGCTCGGTGTCTTTGTGGTATTGCTACTTTACGTCATTTTTTTGCGTGAAACAATGCGCGTTAATTGGGCAACAGTGCCAGCAGCGGGCGAATTACTCGATTGTTGGATTTTAGCGGGAATGCTTGCTATTACTGGCGTTTCGACGACCTTAAGTGCCTATGAGCAAATGATTAATGATCGTGCGACCGGTATCATCAAAGATTTTAGCGTGTCACCGCTCAAACAGCGGTGGGTGCTGTTGAGTTATATTAGTACCGCTGTTGTGATTGGCTTTCTTTGTACGGTGTTTGTACTCGTGTTAGGTTTGGCCTATCTCTCCTTCGTCAATGGTTTTAGCATCACCATGTTGCTCGTTATGCAGTTGCTCGGACTGAGCTTACTGTCCGTTCTAAGTGGGGCCAGTTTGAATTTAGTGATTGTGAATAGCGTGCGTTCTTACAATGTGTTTAATTCGATTGCGACGATGGTGGGAACGTTGTCGGGTTTTATAGCAGGTGTCTATGTGCCACTTGGTTCCTTGCCAACCGTAGCGCAAACAGTCATTAAATGTTTTCCAACCTCTTATGTGGCAGCCCTCTACCGGCGCGTGTTGATGACTGACGAGGTGAATAACAGTTTTATTAATGAAACTGTGGCTCAGCGCAATGATTTTGAAATACAGATGGGGATTGGTTATGAGCTGGGGCGTTTCCCAACAACCACTTGGTTGGAACTAAGTGTTGTCGTCGGAGCAATTGTCGTGTGTTTTGGAGTGGCATTAATGAAGCAACAAGCAGAGAAACGTTGATATGAATAAAAAGCAGCACACAACGATGGTCGGTTGTGTGCTGTCGCTGTATAGTGGGATTAGCCACCATAGCGGATGGCTGATAGGGCTGTTAGTTCTGTGAAAAGTACTTGTGTCGAAGGATCTAACACGAGCGGATGCTTTAATAAACACTGCGCGATGCTTAACTGCAGTCGACTTAAAATAAGAGTCAGTGATTGTGTCGGCTGTGTGAGTTCATTCCGACCACTTTCGAGAACGGTTATTAACGGCTGTGCAGTTTGAAAATCTAATGAGGCAATTAGTTTTGTAATGAGAAGTTCAGCTTCAGTTGCTCGTTCTGCACCTGATGCGTACCAATGGACCATGATAACACCTCTTTTCTTGGTATAGTGTAACATAGCAGATAGAGAAGACTAAAAGCCAACATTAAATAGTGATATTAAGTAAAAGCTTTAGAAAGTAATATGAGGATGCTCGATATCATATTAATTGCAGCACTTTAGGCTGCTCTGAAAGGGTGAAATAGGAAGAGAGCATTTAATTATTGTCTAGGAACTTTAATTAGACAGGCTCATATTGAATGAGTCCTTTTTTACTTTATTGTGGTGCACTCATAGTACAATTCGGCATGCAAAAAAAGCCAGCTTAACAAGGTGGTTTAGAGAGTAGACAAAAGCGAATTAACCTTCTTTTTTTGAAAACAACTGAAGTAACTCTGGCTACGAAATAAGCTCTCAAGTGCAATCAAGCAAAAGTTTTCAACAAATAGAACCACGTGTATCTTCAGTCTAAGCCACTTAAACAGACTGTCCAATGATATTATTTTAAAAAAGCTCCCATAGATTAGCATGCTTTTATATGTTTCTAAATAATTATGAAATGTGTAAAGATAGCGATAAATATTGTCATACCTATGTTTCACATCAATTAATAACCTGCCTCAACACTCGCATTCACGATGTACATCAAATCGTTTTTGTCACCTTTTTCAGGGATAACGATGCCATGAGTCGTAACCATTCCGCCACGTTGAGTTTCAACAGTAACTGTGCCGAACGGAATACGGGCTTTTACCGCATTAACATCTAGCTCAGACACATCTGTTGGAATCGCGAGTTTGACAGTGACACACATATTATTTAAGTCTTTCCCAGGCAATAAATCCTTAATGCCTGACATTGAATTGTGGTAGATGGCATGGTTAACGGCACGTACAGCTGCTTTCGTAACATCTTGGCCATGAACATCGACACCAAAACCGGTTTGGATAAAGAGACATTTTTTCATTTTCATTCCTCCATTCAGTTACGTTTAGTATAGATGTCAACCGCATGCAAATCAAGTTGTTAACTGTGAAACTTAAATGATATAATAAAGACACAAGCAATAGCATTGCTGAACGTGCGTTCAAGCTGTTGCTCAAATAAGGCAAGTCGAGGAGCGCTTATGACAGATAAAACAATGCGAACGATGCAAACAGAAGTCGATGATCATATTAGTCAATTTAAAACCGGTTATTTTTCACCGTTGGCAATGATGGCACGTATCACCGAAGAAACGGGGGAATTAGCGCGTGAAATCAACCACTATCATGGTGAAAAACAAAAGAAAACGACTGAGACGGAAGTAACAGTCCAAGAAGAACTAGGTGACTTATTGTTTACAGTCATCTGCATGGCCAATGCTCTTGAGATTGATTTACAAGACGCACACGATCACGTGATGCATAAATTTAAAAACCGCGACAAAGACCGGTGGGAACGAAAGGATGAAGCAAAATGATTAAAATTGCAGTGACAGGTTACACAGGACGAATGGGATCAGAAGCGGTTAAACTTGTCTTAAATGATGAGGCGTACGAACTTGTTGCGGTGTTAGGTCATTCGGCCAAACATCAAAACCTTAATGAAATTAATGCGTATGCAGAAACCGATGTGCCTGTTTATCATGAGATTGAAACGTTGTTTGCAAAAGAACAGTTCGATGTGTTGATTGAATTGACGACCCCAGAAGTCGGATACAAACATACGAAACTGGCATTATCTCACCGGGTGGCACCTGTTGTGGGCACGACTGGTTTTACGCCAGCTCAAATTGAAGAATTACAAGCGTTAGCCCTGGCAAATGAAACCGGCGGCTTAATTGCACCGAACTTTGCAGTTGGCGCTGTCTTAATGATGAAATTTGCGCAAATGGCAGCGAAATATTTCCCTGATGTTGAAATTACTGAACTACACCATGACCGTAAATTAGATGCACCATCAGGAACAGCTGTTAAAACAGCTGAAATGATTGCTGAAGTACGCCCGGCGCACGAGCAAGGACATCCCGATGAAACGGAAACAATGCCAGGTGCACGTGGTGCCAACTATGAAGGCTTGCGCATTCATAGTGTGCGTTTACCCGGTTTAATCGCTCATCAAGAAGTATTGTTTGGTGCATCGGGTCAAGGCTTAACGATTCGTCATGACTCTTATGATCGTGCATCGTTCATGTCAGGGGTTAAACTAGGAGTTGATTATGTGACGGTTCATCCAGGATTAGTTTACGGATTAGATAATATTTTAGATTAGGTTGTGAGAAGATGTTAACAGGTAAATTTTTGGAGGCGTTACCGCTCCTAGAAACATTAACAGCAGCGGGATTTGAAGCATACTTTGTGGGTGGTTCTGTCCGCGACTTCCTCTTGAACCGTGAGATTGCCGATGTCGATATCGCTACCTCAGCGTTTCCGGATGAAGTGAAGCAGCTGTTTAAACATACGATTGATACGGGGATTCAACACGGAACGGTGACGGTAATGTTAGCTAAAGAAGGTTATGAAATCACGACGTTTCGAACAGAATCGACCTACCAAGATTTTCGTCGCCCTGACGAAGTAACGTTTGTACGTTCACTTGTCGAAGATTTGAAACGACGCGACTTTACGATGAATGCGATTGCGATGGACCAATTTGGTGTCATGCATGACCCTTATCACGGCCAAGCAGCAATTAAAGCAGGTCATATCGAGGCGGTTGGCATTGCGGATGAGCGTTTTTCAGAAGATGCTTTGCGGATGATGCGGGCCCTGCGGTTTGTTAGTCAATTGGGTTTCACGCTCGATGAAGCAACGAAGGCCGCCATTACCGCCAATAAAGCGTTACTTTCGCATATCGCGGTTGAGCGTTGCTACATTGAAATGACCAAGCTATTAACTGGTGCGGATGTCATTAAAGGCTTAGCCTTAATTAAGGAGACCGGCTTATTTACCTATCTTCCGGGTATGACTTCAAGTGCAGCGACCTTAGCGCAATTGCTCAACTGCAGTTGGTCAGAGCAGCGCACACCGTTAGAGGCGTGGACACTTTTATGTGCGGTTGTTTGTCCGACAGAGGCCAAGCCCTTTTTAAAGCAATGGAAGGCTTCGAATGAGACAATGACGACCGTGGCAAAAGCGTTACGTTATTACGAAGAAATAAGTAGTTGGTCTGACTTAACCTTGTATGATGCTGGCGAAGCAACCATCAAACTAGTTGAACATCTGAAAGCGGCACAACAGATTGCAACGGATACCGCAGCTGTGTTTGCCCAATATGAGGCGCTACCAATGCACAGCCGTGCTGAATTGAAAGTGAGTGGGCATGACCTTATGGCATGGTTGGATAAAAAACCCGGTGCTTGGTTAGCAAATGCCCTACGACAAATTGAAGAGGCGGTTGTGCAAGGGGAGTTAAGCAATGACACAGCGGCAATTAAGGGGTGGGTATTAGATGAAAACAGATATTCGTAAAGCCTTGCTTGAACTTTTTTCGGCAACCGAAACAGCGTTTGTATCGGGACAAACGATTGCCGATCATTTAAACTGTTCGCGTACAGCAGTTTGGAAACATATGAACGCCTTAAAAGAAGAAGGTTTTTTAGTTGAAGCGGTCCGCAATAAGGGCTATCGACTTGAGCAAAACACCGATCAAATTTCCGAAAACGAACTGTATTTAGGGCTAAAAACAACCGTTATTGGTCAAAAAATCGTCTATCATCCTGAGACGAGCTCGACACAATTAATCGCGCAACAATTGTTGCATCAAGGCACACCAGAAGGCACATTAGTCGTGACCAATTTTCAAACCGCCGGTCGCGGACGGCTCTCACGCGTGTGGCTTTCACAACCTGGCGACAACATCGCGATGAGTTTAATCTTAAAACCACAGTTATCGATGCAGCAGTTTCCACAATTAACGTTTCTAGCATCCGTGTCGATTGTGGCTGCCATTAAAGAAGTGGTCGGTATCGATGCTCAGATTAAATGGCCGAACGATATTTTTATTGATGGTAAAAAAGTATGTGGTGTTTTGACCGAACTAGTGAGCGATCCCGAAGAAGTTAAAGCTGTTATTATTGGGATGGGCATTAACGTTAATCAAGCGGACTTTGCACCTGAAATTAAAACCATCGCAACGAGTTTACGACTTGCGAGTGGTGAAACGTTGCAACGAAGCGCCTTGATTCAAGCGATTCTAACAAAATTCGAAGCTTTTTATCAACAATATTTAACCGAAGGCTTTGCCCCGATTAAACGCAATTGGGAGGAACACGCCTTGCAATTTAATAAACACATTAAAGCGCGCTCGCTTAAAGGCGTTTTAGAGGGCGAATTTAAAGGCATTACCGATGATGGTGTCTTAGTGTTGCAAGATGCTAACGATGAATTGCATTATGTGTATTCTGCGGATATTGAAGTGTAGGAATAAAAGTGAAAGCAACCGGTTAGAAGCAAACAGCTTGGAAGATAAAAGAAAGCGACTATTTCCCGTCGCTGCCATTTATCTGAAAGTTGAAAGCTTCTGGTTGATGTAACTGGAGGAATAAAAGTGAAAGCAACCGGTTAGAGGCAAACAGCTTGGAAGATAAAAGAAAGCGACTATTTCCCGTCGCTGCCATTTATCTGAAAGTTGAAAGCTTCTGGTTGATGTAACTGGAGGAATAAAAGTGAAAGCAACCGGTTAGAAGCAAACAGCTCAGAAGAAAAATGAAAAGAATTCTTTCAGTCTTTGTGTACAATCTGGACAGTCCCTTAAGGGGCTGTTTTTTACTCTGAAAATAATAAAGGATGAGTGGCATCTCTGTTTCTAAAGACAAACAGCATAATATGATACGGGTGTTCAAAACGGTAAGGAGCAGCTTAAATGAAGAACTCCCGGAATCTATTGGTGCTTTTCATGATAGTGCCTTTAATGTCAGTAAATATCGTTAGCCAGGCAAATGAAACTCATAATAACAGACAGATGGTCAATGATCCAAGTGCGTTTGATAACAGTCAGTATTGCATTTCACAAACAGCAACTGGTCGAGTGGTTCAGGCTATAAATGGGTTATTGGTGAAAATATCAGGAGAAACTTCAGGTAGTCGAACCATTCAATTTAAGGCGGAAAGTCGCAAATAAATCGCATCTATAAAGTTATTTTAATATCAAATGGGGGTCATAAATTAGTATGGCAAGATGTTGGTCGAAAACAGCAAACAGCGACTTATTCTGCTTACGGGGGAGCTAAAGCTGATATGAAAAACAAGCCATCTTCTAACTTGAAGACAGAACATGGCTATTTACGAGTCAAGGATGGCTCTTATTGGACGGACTCGCGTCTATAAAGGAAGGAACAGCAATGTTATTTTATGATCAACTACCGAAATTTATCAAAATGGTGTTTGTCTATTTGGTGTTGTCGTATGCCTATGCGTGGAAACAAAATGAATTGTCATTACGATTATCCTCCTCTTGTTATTGCCACTCATCCACGAGTGGTTGAACTATTATCGAGTGACAAATCCATCGTAAAAAATAGAGGGAAAGGTTTGTGAGACACAAGTCGTTCTCTTTTCAGCATAAAAGCAGAGGTATCCGCATTTTAATGCATAACTGTAGGTGTTTTCTAAGAGAGGGTTGTAAGCGCTTCATGATATAATAAAAGCATCAGAGAAAGGAGCATGAATAGATGACATTAGCAGCAATTATTTTAGATATGGATGGAACCTTACTTAATGAACAGCAACAAATCAGTGAGGAGACACGCAAAAGTCTTATCGCCGCCCAACAGCAAGGCATGCAACTTGTACTGGCATCGGGCCGACCGACCAAAGCAATGTTTGCCTATGCGGCAGAACTCCAAATGGACCGTTATGATGGTTTATTGGTGTCTTACAATGGGTCAAAGGTGACCGATTATGCGACCAAAGCGGTCTTGTTTGATGAGACCATCGCGGTGCCAACCGCAAAAGCCGTATTGGAGCACTTGAAACAATTCGATGTCAAAGTAATGATTGAACGCGGCGATTACATCTATGTCAATGATGTGTATAATCAAGCGATTCAGCATGAAGGAACGACTTATAACGTATTCGAGCATGAAGCCCGCAGTGGCGATTATCGCTTATGTGAGGCGCCTGATTTAGCTGTAATGCTCGACTTTGACCTTAATAAAATTGTGGTGGCTGCCGAACAAGCCTATTTACTTGCACATCATGAGGCTATCTATGCTCCGTTCAAAGAAAGCTTAAATGCGATGTTTACCGCGCCGTTTTATTTTGAGTTCACCGCGCAACATATCGATAAGGCGGCTGCGCTTGCCGCAGTGCTTGAACCGCGTGGGATTACCCCGGCCCAAATGGTCGCCTTTGGTGATGGTTTGAACGATGTCAGCATGCTCACATACGTTGGAACGGGTGTGGCAATGGGGAACGCAGTGGCAGAATTGAAAGAAATCGCGACAACTGTGACCAAATCGAACAATGAAGACGGGATTGCACAAATGCTCCTTAGTTTATTAGCTTGTGACATGAAAAATAAGGGTCAGTAAGTTATCGATTGCTATGACTTTACTCTTATCGATGGTGGATTAGCTGTTTTTCGTATTCAACACAGTAATAAAAGAGCGTCACATCAATACTGTCTGATGTGACGCTTTTAATGTGTTTGAAACAGTGTTTTAGGAAGCTGTAGGCTGTCTTTGTAGTATTGCTGATGCTACTTGAATAGAACTTCAAAAGAAACAGCTTGTTTACTGCCAACAATGCGTTCTCTAGGTAGCGAAAAGGTAACGATTCCATCCACATCATCATGTTGTTGCCAATACTCGTTGTTTATGACTACACCGTCAGTTGTTTGAAAGGTAACGGATTGGTTAAGTCCCTGATAGTGCGGTGTTAGCCATAAAAATGGTAAAACAGATAGACTGGTTGCTTGAGGATCGGTTTTGTGGATTTTGAGCGATACTTCAATCCGATAGACATCTTCATCTCCTTGGTAGCAGGCTGTTGTTTTTGTTGCTGTGATATTAAAGTTAGGGGTACTCACATGTTCATTTAATTCAAAAGACCGTGTCTGTAGTTGCTGTGCATTGACTATGCGATTCAGACTGTAATAGCGATAACTACCACAAATCACAAGAATAGCGATTATAATTAGTGAAATCCGTTTTTTTTGTAAGGGTCATAGCAAGCGACCGCCTTCCATTGTAAAGTGTTCGTCAGCTACTTCTTCGATAAAACTAGTATCATGGCATGTTAGTAAAATGGTTGTGCCGTTGGCTGCTAACTTTTTTCAAGGTTGTTTTAAGGCGAGCGATGCTGTTAGCATCGAGGGCATTGGTCGGTTCATCTAAGACGAGCGGTTCATTATTACCTAAAAAGGCTTGGGCGAGTCCTAGTTTTTGTTTCATTCCGAGCGAGTATTTTTTTGACCTTGCGTCGATCAGAAGGATCTAAACCGACGAGGAGTAAAGCATCCTCAATATCTTTTTGAGTGGTGTTGGTCTGGAGATGGGCAATTAATTGCAGGTTTTTAACGGCTGAGAATTCGCTAATGACACTCGGGTGCTCTAGCAATGCCCCTACTTTCACAGGAAAAGGTTGGTTTAACGTAACGGGTTGTTGTTTAAGTGTAATCGAACCAGTCGTTTTTATGAGGGCTAGAATAGCTCGCAATAACATTGTTTTGCCTGAGCCATTAATACCGTTAAATCCATAAATTTTACCAGCATCGAGTGAGAAAGTTATATCATCGAGTACCGTGTAACCGTTGATTTTTTTTGAGACGTGATTAACAGAAAGGTAAGTTGTCATGATTTGGACTCCTTTAGATAAAAATATTGTCGTAAGAAAAAGTGAATGCCGCAGATTAAGACAACACCGTAAAGTAGTAGCCAACTGCTGACTTGAGCAAGGGTCGCGTCTTGCCAACGACTCAACATTGAGAAATTGAATGGGTTACAAAAAAATATTTTTTTATTGTGGTTGTAAGTAAAATGAGGCAGCTAAGTAGTGATAGCAGCGGGGTTAATTTGAGTGAAAAACATAAATGTATGTGCTGTAACAGGCACAATAGTAAGGTTTGTGAAACAAATAGTAGCGTGAACAGAATGAGCGGCTGCTGCAGACTGACTTGTCCTATTAAATGTGTAGGCAATGTTTCATCACTTAAAAGAACTAATAGCGTTAAACTAAAAAAAAGTGTAGACGGATATAAAGAGCGCCTGAATAAACAGGTGAATGAACACGATCGTTTGTCGGCGAAACTGTTGTAACAACAAAAAAGGCAAGCGATGAAAAATGAACCGTTGACAATAACCCGCTAAAAAAAGAGTGGGGCGATATAATAACTCAACCAAAAAATCGGGAAAGTAAAGCCTCTTTGAGATCCGGGCTGCCTAATACCGTCAAAAGCAGCCACAATTAAGCTGTCGTGTGATGAGCCGATTGCAAAAAAAAGCAACTAACGCAATAAGTGTAAGCAAGAACAACAGTAGTGGACGCTGCATTAGCTTGATGAAATAAGTAAGTTCACAGCGAAGTAAGTGTGCCATTGATAAAATCCTTTCTTAACATGAGCCAAGTGAGCAGCCACAATAGTAATAATTCCAGACTAAGCGTTAACAGGCCGTTACTGATAATCGCTAAAGAAGTCGGTTTAAATCCAAAAAAAAGTAATGAGGGCAGATGTGCCATCCGCAAAAAAAAAGTTACATAGCAAGAGCCCAATCGTTAAGAGTAGCGCGGAAACTGTGAGCAGTTTTGTTTCTTTGATCAGCAACGTCAAGGCACCCATAATCCCTAAACAAAGCGATTGATTGAACAGTAAGCCAATCACTTGTAATAGCTGTATGTGGGAGAGCGGTGGAAGCGTGATGAAGAGGCCGATACTGTAGAAGAAAGTCATCGTCAGTTGTAGCGATAGAATCGCGATGCGTTGTTTGACAATAAAGGTTAGACGTGTTCCGGTAGCAAACAAATCAGTTAACTGATAGGGATTCAATGAAAAAAGACAAATGATAATCAAAGGATAACAAACAAACGCATGTAACTATCATTTATTTCGTCAAAAATTAATAAGAAGCCGTCGTCTTTTGTAACGTCAATCGCGTGAAAAAGCAAGTATGACATCGTCAGGAGTATGAGTGAACAAAGAACTAATTGACGCCATTGTTGATCAAACACTGATCGAAAAAACTGTTTAGAGCCAAACATGACGTTTCACTCCAATTACATAGAACAACGATGAACAAACAATCAAGCAAAGGGCCGTACTGAGGACAACACTTAACTGCACGCTCCGCAATAAAACTGTTTCTGGTAAAAAGTCAAAGGGTGTGATGGTCGTGTTCATAAATAGGAGTGAATTGAGTAAATAAAGGAGGAGTTGTAAAAGAAAAGCGGCAAATAGTGCGACTAAAGGCTGTTTAAGCCAGAGAGATAATGCCAACGTAAAACAAGCAAACAAACCAAAACCACCGAAGATGGCAGCTAGTAAAAGGTAAAACAGTTGGTGTAATACAGGATGGCTATAATAAAGACCAACGAATAAGGTACTATTAGCCCGCATTGCGATGTTATTATTGAGGAGTTCGTCAGGAAGGTAACTCGGTAGAACTAAACTGCTTGCGACTAAATTAATCAGAAGCGGTAAAGCGATGAGACAGGCACCGCTAATGAAGGTGACCCAAAAAATGATGCGGTAATACCGTCGAATCGGCAAGCTTAATTTTATTTGTTGTAAAAATCCACTCGTAATGTCACGTTTAAGGAAATCGGCAAAGGCCAAACTACTTAAAAAGGGCAATAACAAATAAAAGAGGAGGTTGAGGACACTAAAGGAATCAATTCCAAGCCACATCGTAAACGGTGTAAACAGAACATCATTTGAGGTTATGAGTGGCAATACGCGTGTGAATACATGTAGCAAGGCGAGTAACACACCGAGCCAAATGCCGACGTGAAAACTTTGCCGCTGCATCCGCTGCCAAATAAATTTTGTCATAAAAACACGTCCTTTGATTAAAAAATAAAAGCTGCTACGGGATGATAAAAGGTTATTTTAAGCTGTCGGGACTCCAAACGCCTATGGCTGATCCATTACCAAACCGTTGCGAGTCAATTCGAACTTTTTTGCCAGGATGTTTTTCGTGGGCAAGGTTATATACAAAGGTGACATCACCTTTGTATGTTTTATACGTGTGACCGGCAGAAACATCAGTCCCATCACTTAGGGCAGCCCAGACATTAATATAAAGCAGTCCTTTAGTTAATGTCTTGATTTTTTGATAATAAGCCGTTCCATTATCTTTTTTTCGAGCAGGTGTATGGTCATTGGGACTCCAAATGCGGTATTCATTGGCCCAGTTGGTATCACCTGTATTGGCAGCTAAGACAGTGCCGTTAATGCCTAAACAGAAAAGGGTGATAAATAAAATAAGTGTGTTTTCATTGTTAATACGCTCCGTTTCTATCCCGTTAGCAACTTAATGCCACTTTAATATTTCTTTGAGCGTTTACAATGTCAAAAAAAACCGTTTAAAACAACCGATTTGATAGAACATATCTATGCGATTGTCAATAGGTTTCTTTAGGGTTACACTGATATTACTAGTAACTACAAGTATGTCTAGTTTAAAGATATTTTGTTTTTTGTGAAACAACACTCGCTTTTAAGATGATAAATCGCTATCATTTAAAGAAAGAGATAGAAGCTAAAGGAGACGACCAGATGCCAACAGAAAAAGGACAACTCAGTGTGAATGTCGCACGGCTATACTATGAAGCCGAATTAAGCCAACAAGAAATTGCCAACCAACTGCAAATATCACGACCGACTGTGTCGCGTCTGTTAGCCTATGCCAAAGAAAAAGGCTACGTCCAAATTACAATTGCCGATCCCTTCAGTGATATCGAAGGCGTGCAACGTCAATTGCGAGAGCGTTATCAACTAAAAGATGTTCAACTGGTGTTTGCACCAAGCATTTCTGAAGCTAAATTGTATGATACCTTAGGTGAGTTTGCCGCCCGTTACATCGAAACGCTAACGCAGGATGATGACGTTATCGGTGTCAGTTGGGGCAAAACGATTGAGGCGATTGCCAAACATTTGCGACCGCAAGAAACCAAAAACATCCAAGTGGTGCAATTAAAGGGTGGCATCAGCCAATCGAAGGTCGATACCAATGCCAACGAAACGTTAAATACCTTTGCCCGCGCCTTTCGGACAATGCCACACGCCTTACCATTACCGGTTGTGTTTGATAATGAAGTGACGAAACAAGTTGTAGAAAAAGACCGTCACATTCAAGCGGTAAGTAACCTTGGTAAACGTGCGAATACCGCGATTTTCACTGTCGGTACAGTACGGCCAGAAGCGCTGCTGTTTCAACTGGGTTATTTAACTGCGGCTGAAATAGAGCTGCTAAAAACAAAGGCAGTCGGTGATATTTGTTCCCGTTTTTACGACGCTAGTGGTGCCATCTGTGCACCAACGATTGATAATCGTACGATGGGAATTGAACTGGCGGACTTACAAATGAAAGAACATGCCATTCTTGTGGCCGGTGGGGTGCGAAAAGTGCAGGCGATTGATGCCGCCTTAAAGGGGAAATATGCTAACATTCTCTTGCTTGATTACGAGACAGCTAAAGCGTTGTTAACGTTTTCGACATAAAATAACTCGATGTGAACAAAAGTTCTTTGGTTGTTTGCACAAACGTTCATCATGTAGTATACTCAAGCTATTAAACGAAAAGGAGTGATTTAATCATGACATTAGCAAATATGATTGATCATACATTATTAAAACAAGACGCAACACGCGCACAAGTAGAAACATTAATTGCGGAAGCACGCGAACATGATTTCGCTTCAGTTTGTGTGAACCCTTACTGGGTGCCGTTAGCAGCAGAAAAATTAGCAGGCGCCTACGCTAAAGTATGTACTGTTATAGGTTTCCCTTTAGGTGCAACATCAACTGCTGCTAAAGTATCAGAAGCAAAAGATGCTGTGGCAAACGGAGCCGATGAAGTCGATATGGTGATTAACGTTGGTGCTTTAAAAGATGGCGATAACGCAACAGTGCAAGCTGATATTCAAGCAGTGGTTGAAGCGGTTAAAGGCCAAGCACTCGTGAAAGTAATTATCGAAACATGTTTATTAACAGATGAAGAAAAAGTACGTGCCTGTGAATTAGCAGTCGCTGCCGGCACTGATTTTGTTAAAACATCAACAGGTTTTTCAACGGGAGGGGCAACAGTAGCAGACATCGCTCTAATGCGTCAAACAGTCGGACCAAACATCGGTGTTAAAGCATCAGGTGGCGTTCGTTCAAAAGCAGACGTTGATGCAATGATCGCAGCCGGCGCAACACGTATTGGCGCAAGTGCAGGTGTCACAATCATCGCAGGTGGCACATCAGATTCGAATTACTAATCCTAATGAGCTAAGTTTTTTGAAAATTTCTCTTATTTTTCACCAATAGCCTTCAAGATGTTGTATAATATTTGATGGAAACGATTGCAATATTAAACTAATAAAAGGTGGTCTATGATGAAATATTTAATTGGTATTATCGGTCTGATTGTCGTCTTGCTCTTAGCGTGGTTATTTAGTAAGGAAAAGAAAAAAATCAAATACCGTCCAATTGCAATAATGCTCGTATTACAATTTTTACTCGCGGCATTGTTACTTAATACAAGCTTAGGTAATGTGTTGATTGGTGGGTTTGCTAAAGGGTTCGAATTCTTATTAGGGTATGCAGCCGAAGGTGTTAACTTTGTCTTCAGTGGTTTGCTTAACGAAGATGCCGGCTCAAACTTCTTCTTAAACGTCTTATTACCAATCGTCTTTATTTCAGCTTTAATCGGTATTTTACGTTATTTAAAAATCTTACAGGTCATTATGGGTGGGATTGGTTACCTCCTAAGCAAAGTGAATGGTATGGGTAAATTAGAATCATACAACGCGGTTGCTTCAGCTATTTTAGGCCAATCAGAAGTTTTTATTTCAGTTAAAGATCAACTAGGTTTATTGAATGAAAAACGTTTGTACACCTTATGTGCGTCAGCCATGTCAACTGTATCAATGTCAATTGTTGGTGCATATATGACAATGCTTGAACCAGAATATGTTGTAACAGCAATCGTCTTGAACTTGTTTGGTGGCTTTATCATCGCGTCAATCATTAACCCTTATGAGGTTGATCCAAGTGAAGATATTTTAGAAGTAAAAAAAGATCATAAACAATCATTCTTCGAAGTGCTTGGCGAATACATTATGGATGGTTTCAAAGTAGCCATTACCGTTGGTGCAATGTTAATCGGTTTCATCGCGATTATCGCCTTAATTAACGGGATTTTCTCAGCTATCTTCGGCATCTCATTCCAAGACATGCTCGGTTATGCCTTCTCACCATTTGCCTTCTTAATGGGTGTGCCGTGGTCGGAAGCAATTCATGCCGGTAGTGTGATGGCAACTAAATTAGTCTCAAATGAATTTGTTGCAATGGAATTCTTAGCGAATAATACGTATGACTTCTCTGGTCGTACAACAGCGATTGTTTCAGTATTCTTAGTGTCATTTGCTAACTTTGCGTCAATCGGTATTATTGCTGGTGCTATCAAAGGACTTAACGAAGAAAAAGGGAACTTGGCCTCAAAATTCGGCTTACGTCTTCTTTATGGTGCGACATTAGTTAGCTTCTTAACAGCAACAATCGTAGGTTTAATTTATTAATAAACAAAGCATGTGATGCTGTCAGCGTCCGCGTGCAACAGAACAAATTGATTGGTACGAACTAAATTGACAAAGGACTGGTGATTTTACATGAGAATGGTTGATATTATTGCAAAAAAAACGTGATGGTAAAGAATTAACAACAGCAGAAATTAACTTCTTCATCGACGGATATACAGCAGGCGACATTCCGGATTATCAAGCAAGTGCTCTAGCAATGGCGATTTTTTTCCAAGACATGACAGATTCTGAACGCGCGGATTTAACGATGGCAATGGTCAATTCAGGTGATACGATTGACTTATCGGGTATTGAAGGGATTAAAGTTGATAAACACTCAACTGGTGGCGTTGGTGATACAACAACGCTTGTATTAGCACCACTTGTTGGGGCGTTAGACATCCCAACAGCTAAAATGTCAGGGCGTGGCTTAGGTCATACGGGTGGAACAATCGACAAACTTGAAGCTGTTAAAGGCTTCCATGTTGAAATCTCAAATGAGAAATTCATGGAAATCGTTAACCGCGATAAGGTAGCGGTGATTGGTCAATCAGGGAACCTAACACCGGCGGATAAAAAAATGTATGCGTTGCGTGATGTAACGGGTACAGTCAACTCGATTCCCTTAATTGCAAGTTCAATTATGAGTAAGAAAATTGCCTCTGGTGCTGATGCAATTGTGTTAGATGTTAAAACCGGCGCTGGCGCTTTTATGAAAACGGAAGAAGATGCGCAAAACTTAGCACACGCAATGGTTCGTATCGGTAATAACGTTGGTCGCCAAACGATGGCCGTTATTTCAGATATGTCGCAACCACTTGGTTATGCAATTGGTAATGCACTTGAAGTGCAAGAAGCAATTGATACATTAAAAGGCGAAGGCCCTGCCGATTTAACTGAACTTGTATTAACATTAGGTTCGCAAATGGTTGTGTTAGCAAAAAAAGCGGATACGTTAGCCGAAGCACGCGTTATGTTAGAAGAAGTGATGGCCAACGGTAAAGCGTTAGCAAAATTCAAAACATTTTTACGCAATCAAGGTGGCGACGATTCAGTTGTTGATCACCCAGAACGTTTACCGCAAGCGCAATTCAAAATCGAGGTGCCTGCTAAAACAACGGGTGTTGTCGCTAACATGGTTGCCGATGAGATTGGGATTGCTGCGATGTTGCTCGGTGCAGGCCGTGCGACGAAGGAAGACGAGATTGATTTAGCAGTTGGCTTAATGCTCCGCAAAAAAGTGGGCGAGGCTGTTGAAGCAGGCGAATCACTCGTAACAATTTATGCCAACCGCGAAAATGTGGCGGATGTTATCGCTAAAATTTACGACAACATTACGATTGCCGATAGCGGTGTTGAACCAACTTTAATCCATTCAGTTGTCACTGAATAAAAAAGTACTTTCAACCGTTTATCTTCAGTCTTAAGGAACCGACAACATATTGTCGGTTCCTTTTTTGTTATCACGGTTATTCACCTAACAACTGTAAAAGTAAGGGTATATTTGTTATAATAATAGAGATTATTGTAAACAGAATGAAGGCATCAAAGAAAAGAGGGAACTCGTGTGACGCGCTACGTTGTTGTAGACATCGAAACAACAGGTCATCGTCCAAAGGAAGGCGACCGCATCATTGAATTTTCAGCGATTGTAATTGAGCATGGTGAAATTGTCCATGAGTTTTCGACGCTCGTAAATCCAGATCGAACCATACCACCGTTTATTGCAGAACTCACTAAAATAACGACTAAAAAAGTCGCTGGGGCACCTTATATCGATGATATTATGGCAATTATTGCAAGTCTTCTAAGTGATACCGTATTTGTCGCTCATAACGTCCAGTTTGACTGGCCGTTTATCGAAGCAGAAGCACATCGACTTGGCTATGATTTTACGATTGCTCGTAAAATTGACACTGTTGAGTTAATGCGTATTTTATATCCAACATTAGACAGTTATCGTCTCAGTGATTTAAGTGAAGAATTTAATATTAGCCATGATCAACCGCATTCCGCTGCAAGTGATACGTTAGCAACGGCAGCCTTGTTTTTAAAGGCAATGACTGCCATTAAACAACTGCCCTTGCCAGTCTTGCAAAAACTATACGCGTTAATGCCTGAATTGCTCAGTGATTTTTCGAACGAATTATACGAGTGTATCTCTTATAATGAGCGTCATAATCAGTTACTTGATCCGCAGTGGACGGCTTTTGAAGGGTTGGTGTTTAAAACACCTGAAGCGATTGCAAACAAGGCTGTGTCAAACAGCGTGTATCCGCATGAAGAAAGGGCCAAACAGGCCTTAATTAGTGCGGTTTTCCCCGATTTTGAACCACGTCCGAATCAATTTGTGATGATGGATACCGTCTATGAGCAATTACGACTTAATCATCATCAAGCGATTGAGGCAGGAACTGGTATCGGCAAAACGCTCGGCTACTTATTGCCAGCAGCCTATTTTTCGCAAACGGGTCAACCGGTCGTGATTGCAACGTATTCGTTGTTGTTACAAAATCAAATGATGAGTCAAGATGTGCCCCGTCTACAGCAAATGTTACCGTTTGATGTGACGGTTGCCACCGTCAAAGGCCGATTGCATTACATCAGTTTATCGAAATTTGCCACTGTGCTGCATGGGCCATCAACGAATTATGATGAGGCGTTAACAAAGGCGCAATTACTCATCTGGTTATTACAAACGAACACCGGCGATTTAACCGAACTTAATCATCCGGGTGGTGGTAAAAACATCGTCTATCAAATTACGAGTAGTGCTAAGGATGATGGCTCTATCTATGAGCCATATGATTTTTATCAGCGGATGAAACGGAAAGCGGCTGCCGCTCACTTGATTGTGACAACCCATGCCACGCTTTGGCTCGATACGGTTGAACAGGTTGATGTGTTAGGAGATTATGACCATGTCATTATTGATGAAGCGCACCATATTCCAGATTCAGCCCGCCAATTTTTAGGGGCGCAGTTTTCGTTGCAGCAGGCCCGTTTTATGCTGAATCGCATTGCCGCCCTCCATAAAGAGAACGGCTGGAGCATAATGAAAAAAGAAACGACATTACAACCGTTATTATTCGATATTGGCCTAACAGTCACGAGCCTTGACCTAGGTTTAACGCAATTATTTGATGACATTAATGACCTGTTTTTACGTGAAAAAGAGAAACGACCGAGTGCTTTTAGAGTGGCGTTGTCAGATGGGCAAACAGAAACGTTAACGCAACTGCGCCCACAGGTACAAAAAATCTATCGTCGTTGTCAACACTTATATACAACCTTAGTCACTCAACTAACTGAGCTTGAACAGCAACAAGCTGTGAAAGGTGAACCGCTGTTTGAAATAGAAGTCAGTCGTGCCCTTAGTTTTTCAATTGAGATGCAACAACAACTGACGCGCTTAATGGCTGATTCGACAGTACCAATGGTTGTTTGGTATGAAACGGACCGCAAGAACAGTCGTAATGGGAGCCGTTTGATGGGTGAACCGTTAGAAACTGCTGACCTGATTCAAAACAGTCTGTTTAGATCCAATGCAGCGGTTATTTTAACCTCAGCGACGTTGGCCACGAATCAATCGTTTGCTTACTTCGAACAGCAACTCGGTTTTAGAAAAGATGAATTACCGACGATGTTGTTGGCGGCAAGCTTTGATTATGCAACGCATGTACGCCTGTGTTTACCGAACGACATGCCATCAGTGAAAGAAGTGTCGTTGCACACTTACGTTGATCATTTGGCGCGTTATTTAAGTGAGTTGGCACAGCAAACAAATGGACGCATGCTCGTGTTGTTTACCGCCTACGACATGCTGAGTGCAACCTATCAAAAACTAAATCATAACAAGCAATTGGCGAACTACCGAATTTTGGCACAGAACCTGACCTCAGGCAGTACGCAACGTTTAATCCAACAGTTTAAGCGAACCGATAAGGCGATATTGCTCGGTACGACCAGTTTTTGGGAAGGATTAGACATTCCTGGTGAAGCGCTCAGCTGCTTAGCAATTGTCCGCCTTCCATTTGTGTCACCCGAAGATCCGTATATGAAAGCGCAAATGAAACGTTTTAAGGCACAGGGAGAAAACGCCTTTAGAAAGTACGCGTTGCCGCAAGCAATTCTGCGTTTTCGCCAAGGATTTGGCCGGTTAATGCGACATGAAAATGACCGGGGAATTATTGTTGTGTTTGACCAGCGGATTGATAAAACCGATTTTGGTCAGGCCTTCTTGCAGTCAATCCCATTCGTGGATATGGTACAGGGAAGTCGGGCAGAGATTCTACCAGCAGTGGCCGAATGGTTGCCGCTAAATAGCGAGGACTAAGCGGCTTAAACATTATGTTGAGATGATAACTTTCGCTTTATTTTAAGGCGTAAGATTGCTATAATATGCAAGTAAGACTAGCACAGGCATATGACTTTAAGAGAATTAAAATAAAGGATAGAAAGTGTGAGACTTATTAAAATAAAACTGCAAAACAAAGGCTATCAAAAGAAAAAAAAAGTGGCCTTGGATAGTAACAGGTTTGATTGTCGCTATCATTGTTTTTTTAGTTGTGAGTTATATGATTGCAACGGCACCAAAACGTGAGGCGAAGGCCGAGGCATTTAAAATTGCCCAAGCAAAAAAAAGGCATTCAATCAATTAGCGCTTTTTATTACTATAACGGCATTAAAGATACGTATTCAGTCATCGTTGGTCCAAATAAAAAAGGGGTTGAAACCGCCGTTTTTGTTCCACGTGGTAAAAAAACAAATAAAAGTTCTAAAGTTGTTAGTTATCGAATGAGTGATGGTATTAGTAAAAAAGATGCTAATAATATCGCCATCAAAGAGAAACAGCCAGCAAAAATCTTAACGACCAACATTGGGATGGATGAGGGAACACCAATTTGGGAAATTTCATATCGTAAAGAAGATGGTACCTTGAATTATTTTGAAATTAACTTTATTACAGGTGCTTGGTATCGTCAGATTAACAACTTATAAGGGGGTCGTAAAGATGAGTTTTACATTATCGCAACGCGCGTTAAATATTACACCATCAGCAACATTAGCAATCACAGGTAAAGCAAAAGAAATGAAGGCCGCCGGTATGGATGTGATTGGCCTTGGCGCAGGTGAACCGGACTTTAATACACCTGAGTACATCTTAACGGCTGCCAAACAAGCGATGGATGAAGGGAAAACAAAATACACCGCAGTCGGTGGTGTGATTGAACTGAAACAAGCGATTGTTGATAAGTTAGCTGTTGATAATGGTTTGACGTATACAACAGACGAAGTGATTGTTACAACCGGCGCTAAAAATGCAATTTACACATTATGTCAAACAATCTTAAATCCAGGCGATGAAGTCATTGTTCCATCACCTTATTGGGTGAGCTATACTGAGATGGTTAAATTGGCCGATGGTGTACCCGTTATTATCGAAGGGAAACATGCCAATCAGTTTAAAGTGACTGCCACAGCAATTGAAGCAGCAATCACACCAAAAACAAAGGCCCTTTTTATTAATTCGCCTAGTAATCCAACCGGAACGGTATATAATAGAGAAGAGCTTCAAGCGATTGCGGATGTGGCTGTCAAACATCAAATTATGGTTATTTCGGATGAAATATACGAAAAATTACTTTTTGGTGAGGCAGAACATGTTTCAATCGCCTCATTAGGTCAAGCGATTAAGGCGTTAACCATTATTATTAATGGTGTCTCTAAATCGCATGCAATGACGGGTTGGCGAATTGGCTATGCAGTTGGTGATGCGACGGTTATTAAAGCGATGACCCAATTAAATGGTCACGCGACAAGTAACCCAACCTCGATTGCCCAATATGCAGCCTTAGGCGCATATACAGGCGATCAAACGGCCATCGCGACAATGAAACAAGCCTTTGGTGAACGTTTAGATACGATTTACCCACAAATCACTGCGATTCCAGGCTTTCAAGTCGATAAACCGAGCGGTGCGTTTTACCTCTTTATCGACGTCAGTGAAGCGGCAGCTAACTGTGGTTATGACACGGTGGATGCCTTTGCTACCGCCTTGTTAGAAGAAGCACAGGTCGCAGTTATTCCTGGCTCCGGCTTTGGAACACCACGTTACATTCGTATCTCGTATGCAACATCGTTAACCTTGCTAGAAGAAGCAGTACGACGAATGAAAAACTTCGTAGCAACGAAACAACACTAATATTTATTGGAGGAACACAAGTGAAAATTACAATTAAGCAAGCTAAAGATTACGTTGGACAAGTCGTTACAATCGGTTGTTGGTTAGACAACAAACGTTCAAGCGGAAAAATCGCCTTTTTACAATTGCGTGATGGCTCTGGTTTTATGCAAGGTGTAGTCGTTAAAGCCGAAGTGTCAGAAGAAATGTTCGATTTAGCAAAACACATTACACAAGAAACAAGCCTTTATGTAACAGGTGAAATCCGTGAAGATTCACGTTCTAAATTCGGCTTTGAAATGGGTGTTCAATCAGTTGAAGTAATTGCTGAAGCGAAAGATTACCCAATCACACCAAAAGAGCACGGTACTGAATTCTTAATGGATAACCGTCATTTATGGTTACGTTCAAAACGTCAACATGCGATTATGAAAGTACGTAACGAATTAATTCGTGCAACGTATGAATTCTTTAACGACAATGGCTTTACAAAAGTGGACCCTCCGATTTTAACAGGAAGTGCACCTGAGGGCACAACTGAATTATTCCATACAAAATATTTCGATGAAGATGCCTTTCTTTCTCAAAGTGGTCAATTATACATGGAAGCTGCAGCAATGGCTTTGGGTCGCGTGTTCTCATTCGGACCAACCTTCCGTGCTGAAAAATCAAAAACGCGTCGTCACTTGATTGAATTTTGGATGATTGAGCCTGAAATGGCCTTTGTTGAACACGAAGAAAGCCTCGAAATTCAAGAACAATATGTGTCTTATATTATTCAATCAGTGCTTAAAAACTGTGAACTGGAATTAGATGTACTTGGCCGTGACACATCAAAACTTGAACTTGTAACAGGCGACTTCCCACGTATCACTTACGACGAAGCGATTGAATTGTTACATAAATTAGACTTTGATGATATTGAATGGGGCGATGACTTTGGTGCGCCACATGAAACAGCGATTGCGAACCACTTCGATAAACCTGTCTTTATCACAGAATACCCAACAGCCATCAAATCATTCTACATGCAACCAAAACCAGGCCGCCCAGAAGTCGTATTATGTGCGGACTTAATTGCGCCTGAAGGTTACGGTGAAATCATTGGTGGGTCAGAACGTATTCACGATGCAGAATTAATGTTACAACGCGTTAAAGAACACGGTTTAGATCCAGAAGCTTACTCATGGTACCTCGATATTACTAAGTTTGGTGATGTGCCACATGCTGGTTTTGGTTTAGGATTAGAACGCCTTGTTGCTTATGTAACAGGTGTTGACCATGTTCGTGAAACAATTCCATTCCCTCGTTTATTAAACCGTATTTACCCATAGGGATATGAAAAACAAAAGTGGCTTCAACCGTTCTGAACTGTAGAAATTGGAACTGTCGACCATGCCGATTTTTTTCATCGGCAAAGGAGCCAGTGAAATTAAGTTAGTCAATCACACATTTAAGCGCAGCATCATGTCAGCATGGTGGTGCGTTTTTATTCAGAGAAGGAGGAATCCAGATGGATTATCAATTTTTAGCAAAAAGCATGATGAGTGGAGCGGCAAATGTGCCATTACCCTTGTTGCAATATCACCATCAATTAGGTCTTAGCGATGCGGATGTACTGTTGCTGATTCACTTGCATGCCTACATTCAGCAAGGACAAGTACTGCCACCAATTACTGAATTAAGCACACGGATGTCAGTCTCACAAAGTGAGTGTTACATTCGCATTCAACGCTTAATTGATCAAAAAGTATTGAAGATTAACACCGAAATTGATGCGCAACGACGTGTAACAGAACGTTATGATTTAACCCCATTATGGGAAAAAATTGCCTTGCAAGCTTTGAATCAAATTGAAGAAGCCCAAGTTGAACAAAAAGCCCAACTCGATATGAGTGTTTATGCGTTAATTGAGCAAGAATTCAGCCGCCAATTATCGCCAATTGAAGGAGAAACGATTGCCAATTGGACAAAAGAACAGCATTCAAATGAGTTGATTAAAGAAGCTTTAAAGGAATGTGTTATTGCGGGTAAAAAGAATATCCGTTACATTGATCGTATTTTAACAAATTGGCGCAATGAAGGTGTAAAAACACTTGAAGATGCTAAAAAAGCGAGTGAACAATTTGGGGCTTACACGATGAAAAATCATACAGGTTCGACCCGTAATCTAACATCTGAAGCAAAACCAGTTAAACCATTTAAAATGTATAACTGGCTCGAAGATAATCAATCGAAGTAAGCCATAGGAGGTCATTATGCTTTCAAAACAAAAAACAACCGAAGTCGTTGCTGAAATGGGCCGTCTTTATCCGAATGCTCATTGTGAACTTGTTCATGCAAATCCATTTGAATTACTCGTCGCTGTGATGATGAGTGCTCAGTGTACCGATAAACTTGTTAATCGTGTCACCGCCGACTTGTTTGCCAAATATCACTGTCCCGCTGATTATCTCGCGGTACCACTCGAGGAACTGATGGACGATATTAAATCGATTGGACTCTATCGCAACAAGGCAAAAAACATTCAAGCGACTGCGAAGATTATCCATGAACGCTATCACGATACCGTGCCTGAATCAATGAGTGCCTTAGTCGCTTTGCCGGGAGTAGGGCAAAAGACCGCCAATGTTGTTATGTCAGTTGCCTTTGATTATCCCGCGATTGCGGTCGATACACATGTCGAACGTATTTCGAAACGTCTAGGTATTTGTCGTTACAAAGACAATGTCAAAGAAGTCGAGTCAACCTTGCAAAAAAAAAATACCAAAAGAGTTGTGGTCAGTCTCACATCATCGCATGATTTTCTTTGGTCGTTATTTTTGCACTGCCCGTAATCCGAGATGTCCCGAATGTCCTTTTCTAGATATATGTCGCGAAGGTAAACAGCAAGCAAAGGCACGTGGCTTTGATGGCTAGCGCAATTGACAAATAATCAGTCAATCGTTAAGATAAACACAGAAGTAACACAGCTCCAATTCCTTTGAAGGAGGCAACTTCGATGGTTAAACAAACTAATCGAGCGTTAGAAATGCAAAAAACGCGACAACGAATCATCGTTACAGCAGAGCGTCTTTTTATGGATAAAGGCTATCGTTTTGTAACAACGCGTGAAATCGCGAAAGAAAGTAATATTACGCAACCAGCACTCTATCATCATTTTAAGGATAAAGAAATGATTTATGTCGCAGTCCTTCAAGCAGTTACCACAGATGTCCGTCAAGGCATCGATAAGCTCAAAATGGAAAGAAAAACAGCTAAAGAAGCATTGACGGCATATTTTAAATTATTAATTGTGGAACATCCCTCAAATTTAGCGATGATGGTCAATGATATCAATTCACAAATATCAGCAGAAAATCAATTGTTATTGTTTCAATTATGGCAATCGACCTACTTTATCCCAATGATTGCTTTTTTTGAAGAAAAACAAGGTGCGAATGAAATAAGAGCTGATAAATCCGCTAAAGCAATGACACAATATACCTTTGGAGTCCTGATGTCACTTGTATCTTTAAAGATACCCTACCAAACAGAAGAACAACTGCTAATTAAAGTAAGCGAAAGTGTTGATTTTTTATTGGAAGGTATAGTAAGATAAACACATGATTTAGTTGCCTTTTAACTAAGGCTTTTTTTACGGAAATTCACTTATCAAACGATAAGTAAAAAAGGAGAGACAGACGATGTTTTTAGGATGGAAAGAAATAAAGCATGCCAAATTACGTTATGGTTTAATTATTGGTGTGTTAGTCTTAGTGAGCTATTTAGTATTTGTGCTATCAGGTTTAGCAAATGGTTTGAAAGATTTAAATCGTGAGGCCGTTGATTCATGGGGTGCATCAGCCATTATTTTAACAGCAGATTCAGATATTAGTTTACCATCATCATCATTTTCGTTAGCAGAGGGTAAAAAGATTGATGTACCAGAAAAAAACAAAGCCTACTTAGGTAACTTATCAACTGTTATTCAAAAAGTAAAAACAGAGGATAAAGAAAAGGTATCAATTTTCGGAATTGATGAAAAGTCATTTGTAATGCCTGAGCTTTCGTCAGGTAAAGCATTTAGCAAAATCGGCGAAGTTGTGGCCGCAGATGCGCTTAAAGAAGATGGTTATAAAGTAGGGGATACATTTAAAGTAGCGTCGTCAGATAAGAAGGTGACGATTGTTGGTTTTACACCAAAAGCTAAATTTAATGCAGCACCTGTTTTATATACATCAATGGATACATACCAAGACATTAAATTCGACCGCATTGCTGAAGATGATAACTTTGCAATTAATGCGATTGCCTTAAAAGGTAATAAGGCAAGTAAGGTGGACGTAAACAGTGATTTTGAAGTCACAACAACAGAAACATTCATTGAAAAATTACCGGGTTACTCGGCACAAAGTTTAACATTAAACTTCATGATTATTTTCTTGTTTGTGATTGTGTCAATCATTATCGCTATTTTCTTATATGTGTTAACAATTCAAAAAGTGAGTATGTTCGGTGTGATGAAAGCTCAAGGGATTTCAAGTGGTTTCTTAGCCCGCTCAGTTGTAGCACAAACATTTATTTTAGCATTTATCGGCGTTGTGATTGGGTTTGGGTTAACGGCGATTACTGGAGCTGCCTTACCAGCTGCCGTACCAATTTCAATCGATTACATTACACTTGTCTTTTATGCGATTCTTTTTATCATCGTAGCGATTATCGGTGCACTTGTATCGGTTCGTACGATCGTGAAAATTGATCCATTGAAAGCAATCGGAGGTTAGGATATGTCAATATTACAATTGAAAGATGCCAATAAAACATACGGTGAAGGTCATAAAAAGGTTGAAGCAATGAAAAACACTAATTTTGTCGCTGAACAAGGTGAACTCATTGCGATTATAGGGCCATCTGGTTCAGGTAAAAGTACCTTTTTAACGATTGCAGGCGGACTGCAATCACCAAGTGAAGGCAGTGTCTTCATCAATGGTCATGATTTTACTAACATGAAAGAAAAACAACGAGCTGCGACGCGTTTACAAGAAGTCGGTTTCATCTTACAAGCGTCAAACCTTGTGCCGTTTTTAACTGTTGCAGAACAGCTAACGTTATCGGATAAGGTGAAAAAAGATAACATGAACGCAGCAGAACGAGATCGTTTATTAACTGAATTAGATATTACCGACTTATTAAAAAAAATACCCTTCTGATTTGTCAGGCGGGGAACGTCAACGTGTGGCGATTGCAAAAGCGCTCTATACGAAACCAAGCTTGATTTTAGCCGATGAACCAACAGCTTCATTAGATTCAGACCGAGCGTTTGAAGTGATGAAAATTTTATCGCGTGAAACAAAAGAAAATAAAAAGGCGACAATTATGGTTACTCATGATCAACGTCTAACTAAATTCTGTGACCGCGTCTATAAAATTGTTGATGGTAAATTGAGCGAAGAACCACATACAAAAGCTCAATAAAAAAAAAAGAAACCCGTAGCGGTTTCTTTTTTTTTATTGAGTATAATACTACTCACATCGTAAAAAATAATATTATAAAAAAGAAACTTAAGTATTCCTATTATCGTAAGGTCGTAATGCTAAACTAAAACAAGTAATACAGATAGAAAGGGATGATTAGGTTGGGGAAAGCAATAACAGGACAAACAAAAAAAAAAATCAGTTTCTCAATATTTTCGAGACATTTGGTCGGTCATTTTTATTACCAGTATCGGTATTGCCAGCTGCTGGTATTTTAAAAGGTATCGGTTCTGCTTTTACGAATGAAAATACAATGGCGATGTATCCATGGATGAATAACGTAGCCTCCAATTTATTATGGGGATGTTTAATATGTTAGGCAGTGTCGCCTTTGATAACTTACCGGTTGTCTTTGCAGTCGGTGTTGCAGTTGGCCTAGCGAAACATGAGAAAGGTTCAGCGGCTTTATCTGGTTTACTTGGCTTTTTAGTCCTTCATAACACCTTGAATTTTTTATTGTCGGCTAGTGGTAAATTGGTCGATACGTCGGCTGAAAACGCAAGCGCTTTAATAGCGAAAAGTATGCAGACAACCGTTTTAGGTATCCAAACAATGGATCTCAATGTCTTTGGTGGTATTATTACGGGTGTCATCGTTTATCTCGTTCATAAACGCGCGATTAAAATACAGGTTCCACAGGTGTTCGGCTTTTTTAGCGGTCCACGCTTAGTTCCGATTCTAATTATTCCAGTGATGGCAATTGTCGCTGTAGGTTTCTTTTTTATTTGGCCCTTATTACAACAAGGCATTAACGTCTTATCAGAACTCATTTTAAAATCGGGCTATATCGGTACATTTGCTTATGGTGTGATTGAACGCTTATTATTGCCATTTGGCTTACACCACGGTGTGAATTGGCCAGTACGTACGACTCCACTAGGTGGTGTCTTTAATATCGATGGTGTTGATTATGCTGGAACGGTCAATGCTTACATGGCTGCGTTGGGGAGCAATGGCGCGATTGATCCAATGATTACTCGTTTCTCATCTGGGAAATTTGTAATGAACATGTTTGGGTTAGCTGGTGCTGCCTTAGCAATGTATGTGACAGCAAAACCTAAAAATAAAAAAAATTGTGGGTTCATTGTTATTGACGGCTGCACTGACAGCTTTCCTAACAGGTATTACCGAGCCACTTGAATTCACCTTCTTATTTATTGCACCTGCATTATATGCAATTCATGCACTGCTAGCTGGTGTCACCTTATTAGTAACTAATATGTTAGGTGCAGCCTTTTTAACACCGACTGGTCATGGCTTGATTAACTTTATTATTTATGGTGTGTTACAAGGCGAGCGAACCAAATGGTATCTACTTCCAATCATCGGTGTATTCTGTTTTGCAATGTACTTCTTTGTATTCCTATTCGTAATTAAAAAGTTTAATTTCAAAACACCAGGTCGTGAAGATGACCCGTCAACAATTGTTTTGCATGGAAAAGATGAGACCCGTAAAAAAATGGGGGTTGAAACACAAAAAGATCTAGCAGCCAATCAAGCGATTAGTAAAAAACTTGATTTAACAACGCAGGCAGAAGCTTTAATTGCCGCTCATGGTGGCGCAGACAATATCGAAGCAGTTGATGCCTGTATCACCCGTTTACGTATTAACGTAAAAGATGCCAGTGTAGTTGATAGTGAACATATAAAACGTGATCTAGAGGCGTTAGGTTTTAATCAATCGGGTATGCAAATGCAGTCGATTTACGGCGGTCGCGCTAACCAATTAAAAATTGAAATCCAAGACATGCTAGGGATGGGAGACTAGAAGATGACAAAAACAAAAGTGCTAATGACTGATCTGGACGGCACCTTAGTGAAGGACTCAAAGACTGTCACTCAGACCGATAAAGCAGTGTTAATTACGCTAAGTAAAGAGTATGAAATTGGTATCGCAACGGGTCGTTCAATTAAAGAAATCGGATATGTTGAAGCGATAACGGGAGTGTTCGCAGTTTATAAGATTGGGTTTAATGGTGCAATCATTGCTGTCAATAATACGATTGTTTATGAGAAACCGATTGCTCAAGCCGAATTGAATCAGGTGTTAGATTTTATTAAAAAACAGAAATTGTTGTTTGATGCCTTAGATGGTGAAGTCCGTATCGGAACATACAGTGAAGCTGATCAGACACGTCTTTGGAATATGGAGCTGATTACAACAAAAGACCCTTATGCCGATATCGCGACACGCAAAATTTTCAAACTCAATATTAGACCACAGGCTGCTAAAGCTGATGAGGTGTTGAATGCGTTACAAGTGGCGTTTCCATCGTTAGCAATTTGTAAAAGTGGCCCGCGTCGAATTGAAGTGACAGCCGCGGATGTTACGAAAGGTAACGCAATTGCCTATTTACGTCAACACTATCCTGCTTCATATATCGCAGTGGGAGATTCCGAAAATGATGTGTCGATGTTTGTCGAAGCTGATACAGCTTATGCGATTAGTGATACGACGACCGTGACAGAGGTGACGACTGCTGCTGATTATATCATTTCTAATTTTCATCGCTTAGGTAATTACCTATAATAAAAAAGGCTGTATCCAATAAGGAGACAACCTCAGTCTGAAGTAGTAAACCATTAGGGTTTGCTACTTTTTTTCGGATTTTTATGATCGAGTATTATTTTTTTGCATCATCAACGTTTCGTATAAGACTTCGGCAGCGACTGAAAGCATTAAGCGTGAGCGATACTTGCGTCGACCTTGTAATGATTGGTGAGTCATGATTGCAAGATTACTTAAGTTATTGAGGCGATTGACAGAGAGGCCAGTCACTGATAAAATTTGGCAACCACTTGCCTTACAAGACGAAATGAAATCAATGATTTGTGGCTCAGCCCCGCTTAAAGAAAAGACTAAGATGGCATCGTTGGCTTGAATGATGTCGGCAATATCACGAATTTGAAAAATTTCGGAGTACTCATTGGACCAAAAACCAGCACTCTTAAGTCGGCGATTAAAAGTATGTGCAACACTAGCACTTGAGCCGATCCCCACACAAAAAACGCGGCGACAGGTTAACAGTGTATCAGCCATTGCGATTATTTTTGTTTGATCGAGCATAGCCATTGTTTTTGTGAAATCAGTTTCAATAAGGTCGGTGATTTGGTCAAACGAATTAAGTTCCGTTGTTGTTGGTGTAACATCTGCATTAGTATTTAACAGAGCATATTTAAACGCTGTAAAAGAAGGGAACTGTAACTTTTTGATTGCTCGAACGATAGTTGGTGCACTGACGTGTAGTTGTTCTTCGATGATTTTCAGCTTGAGTTCGGTAGCGTCGGGGTAGCGTAACATAAAATCAATGACTAATTGTTCTGTACTTGAGAGCGTGTCATAATGGTTTTGTAAGTGTAAAAAGACAGAGTTCATTATCATCATCCGATCATTTAAGGTTTTATAAAAAGTATAGCATAAAAATAATCGCTTATCTATAGCTGTTGTAAGCGGTTTAAATCGCAAGGGAACTCAAATTAATTTTTCGATAGATAACGTTTTCATTCGATGGTTGTGTTCTTTTTCCAGAGAATAGTACGAAAAGACAAGCCATTTGACTCAAAATAAGTTATAATTAAAAGCGAGTGTAGTGCGATCATGAACGTAAAGGAATCGCAACGAAGGAGAGAAATCGAATGACAGATAAAAAAAACGAAATTTGATATTTTTGGTTTTAAGCCATTTATCAACGAAGCAATTGCTAAAAAGGCATTCTTTAAACCAACAAAAATACAAGAACAATTAATTCCAACAATCCAACGTGGAGAGTCGGCAATTGGGCAATCACAAACAGGGACAGGTAAAACACATACGTATTTACTCCCTCTAATGGATAAAATTGACCCAAGCTTGAATGAAGTCCAAGTGATTATTACAGCACCTAGCCGTGAGTTAGCTTCGCAAATTTACGAAGAAGCCCGCCAAATGGCAAAATTATCTGATCCGGAAATTCATACCCGTCTGATGATTGGTGGAACAGATAAAAAACGTGCGATGGGACAATTAAAAACACAACCGCAAATCGTTGTCGGTACACCAGGTCGTATTTATGACTTGATGCGTGAAAAAGCATTAGAAGCTTATACAGCAACAACACTCGTTGTCGATGAAGCCGATTTAATGTTAGATATGGGCTTTTTAGAGGACGTTGATAACATTGCCAGCCGTTTAGCTGAAAAATTACAAATCCTTGTTTTCTCAGCCACTATTCCAGAGAAATTGAAACCATTCCTTAAAAAATACATGGAAAACCCTCGCTATGCGCATATTCAACCCGAAGCGATTATTTCGCCAACAGTAACGAATATCTTGGTTGACTTAAAGTCGAAATCACGTGAACAACTTGTTTATGATATTACGACAACGATGACACCATTCTTAGCTTTGATTTTCTGTAATACGAAGGCAGAAGCTGACGTATTAACAACGTTCTTGTTAGAGAAACAAGTAAATGTTGCTAAGATTCACGGTGGTGTGCCTGCCCGTGATCGTAAACGAATTATGAAACAAATTCGTAACCTTGATTATCAATACGTTGTAGCAACTGATTTAGCTGCCCGCGGTATTGACATCGAAGGTGCCAGCCATGTTATTAACCATAATTTACCAGATGATCCTGATTTCTTTATTCACCGTGCTGGCCGTACTGGTCGTGCCGGTCAAGAAGGTATTAGTATCTCAATTTACGAACCAGATGATGAAGAAAAATTAGTGGCGCTTGAAAAACGTGGCGTTGAGTTTTCTTACCAAAATCTTAAAAAAGGTGAATGGATTCAAATGGCTGACCGTAACCGTCGTAAATTCCGTAAAGAAAAACGTGACGATGTTGATGCACGTATCGGTGGAATGGTTAAAAAAGCGAAAGCGAACATCAAACCGGGTTATAAGAAAAAGATTAACCGTGCAATTGAAAAAAATAAAGAACGTGCCAAACGTGCCGGTACCCGTGCTGGTAAAAACTCACAAGGTAAACATAATTAAGTAGGAGGTAGCGTATGTTGAAAATTGGCTCACATGTCTCAATGGCCGGGACGAAAATGTATGCTGGAGCAGCAGAAGATGCTCATAGTTATGGTGAAACAACGTTTATGGTTTACACAGGCGCACCGCAAAATACGCGCCGTAAGCCGATTGAAGACTTGAAAATTGCTGAAGGACAAGCGCTAATCGAGCAATATGGCATGAGCGACATCGTTGTGCATGCCCCATATATTATTAATTTAGCGAACACAACAAAACCAGCAACTTTTGAATTAGCAGTTGAGTTTTTAACAAAAGAAATCGTTCGAACAGAAGCGTTAGGCGTTAATCAAATCGTCTTACATCCCGGTGCTCACGTTGGTGCTGGTGCAGATGTTGGAATTGCGCGTATTATCGAAGGTCTCAATCAAGTGTTGCACTCTGGTCAAACAGCGCAAATTGCGCTTGAAACAATGGCGGGAAAAGGCACTGAAATCGGCCGTTCATTCGATGAACTCGCGCGTATTATGGACGGTGTTACTCATAGTGATAAGTTATCTGTCACGATGGATACGTGTCACGTCAATGATGCGGGTTATAACGTTAAAGAAGACTTTGATGGCGTGCTCAACGAATTCGATAAAATCATCGGGTTAGATCGTCTCAAGGTGCTACATATTAACGACAGTAAGAACGAACGTGGTGCAGGCAAGGATCGACATGCCAATATCGGCTTTGGAACGATCGGTTTTGCCGCCCTTAATTACATTGTTAACCATCCACAACTGCAACATTTACCGAAAATTTTAGAAACACCGTTCGTTGGTGAAGATAAAAACAATAAAAAAGCACCTTATCGTTTAGAAATCGAAATGTTTAGAAAACAAACATTTGATCCGGATATTTTAGCGAAAGTGTTAGCTGAATAATAATGACAACCACTCGTACGTTAGGGTGGTTTCATTTTTACTAAAAAGAGAAAAGAGAAAAGAGGAACAGACAGATGAGTTTATGGATTGTAGCAGTTATTCTTGGAATTGTCGAAGGATTAACAGAGTTTTTACCTGTGTCGTCAACCGGCCATATGATTTTAGCAGCAGAACTGATGGGTGTACAGGATACCTGGAAGCAAATCAATACGTTTGAAGTGGTGATTCAACTCGGTTCAATCATGGCGGTTGTCGTCGTCTTTTGGCGTCGTTTATGGGCCGTTGTAGGTGTCCGCACCGGTGAGTATAAAAACAAACAAGGTCAACTGAATTTAATGCACGTTATCGTCGGCTGTATTCCAGCGATTATTGCGGGTCTATTGTTTGATGACTTGATTGATGAGCATTTATTTTCGTATCAAACGGTCATTGTTGCGTTAATCGCGGGTGGTATTTTAATGTTAATCGCCGAAAAAGTAGCGGCGAAAAACAATCATTTATCAGAGTCATTGGATAAATTATCATACCGTCAAGCCTTTTACATCGGCTGTTTTCAACTGATTGCTTTGTGGCCAGGTTTTTCTCGTTCAGGGTCAACGATGTCTGGTGGGTTAATCGTTGGCGTTGGACGTAAGACCGCTGCCGAATTTTCGTTTATTATTGCGGTGCCAATGATGATTGGAGCGACCGGTTTAAAAGTGTTTAAAGCACTTGATACAATGAGCATGAGTGATGTGCCCGTCTTTATCGTCGGTGCAATTGTCGCATTCATTGTCGCGATGATTGCCATCGTCTTTTTCTTGAAACTAATTAGTAAAGTCACCTTAAAAGGCTTTGCGTATTACCGCTTTGCCATCGCACTGGTATTCATCGCTTATATGATTTGGCGTTAATAAAAGCATCGAATAAAAGGCCCGTAATCAACTGATTACGGGCCTTTTATTGTTAATTATCGTTTTTTTTATCTTGATCAGTAGGCGGTTTAGGAACTTTGACGGCTTCTTTCGACTCTGATTGACTACTTGAAGATGGTGGAGTCGTAGCGCTAGTCGAACTGCTCGATGTTGATGTGCTTGAACTGCTTGTACTTGATGACGTTGAACTTGCAGTTTGTTCTTGCGTTTCCTTTGCAGTGGAAGAACGAGCAGCTTCTTTTTTCTTTTTTGTTTGGCAGCTTCAGCTTTTTTCTTAGCTGCCGCCTTACGTTTCTCGGCATCAACAGGAGATACTCCGTATGAAGTTGGCTGTGTGCCATCAATAAACAATTCTGTAACAGCAGTCGTTCCTTTAGCTGCTAATAGTGGTGGATTTGATTTGGCCGCAATACTACGGCTGACTACGTCGTTTGGCTGAACAAAGTCATTTGTTGAAACCTTGCTGGACATATAGCTCATCATTTCACGATAAATTAATTTTGCATAGTTTTGTTCGTATTTAGACAAGTATACTTTTTTCTCTTCATATCCAGTCCAGACACCCATCGTATAACGAGTTGTATAGCCAGCGAACCAAGAATCGGGCACACTCTCAGAACTTGAAATACCATAGTCAGTCATCTCTTGATCGGTATAGTTGGTCGTTCCTGTTTTACCTGCTGCGGGTAGTCCATAAATAGCAGCGGAAGTTCCGGTACCTTTTGTTAATGTGTCTTTTAACATATCAGTTACCATGTAGGCTGTATGAGCTTCCATTACACGTTCGCTTTCCGGTTCCATATTGATGGTATCGCCTTGGCGGGTTTCGATTTTATTAACAGTATGTGGTGTGTTGTAAACACCGTTATTAGCCAGTGCGCCATAGCCACCTGTCAGCAACAAGGGATTGACTTTATCATAAGCACCGATTGAAATCGATTCACCTAGTTTGTCGCGGTCAAAACTGAAGCCCATTTTTTCCATGAACGTTAATGAGCGTTCAAGTCCAACAGCTTGTAATGTTTTTAAAGCTGGAATGTTACGTGAGTCATACAAGGCTTGACGAATTGAAATTTCGCCTTGATATTGCCGGTCCCAGTTATTAATCTCATCGCCACTGCTATATTCGTATTTGGAATCATCGATGATGTGTGCTGTCGACCAGTTTAAGTATTCAATTGCAGGCGCATAATCAGCGAGCGGTTTGAAGGTTGAACCGGGTTGACGGTTAATGTCGGTTGCAAAGTTGAAACCAAGTTTAACATCTTGTTTTGAATTACGATTGCCGCTCCCAATTGCAAGGATTTGTCCATTGCTGCTATCCATAAAGACAAAACCAGTTGTGAGACGATCATCTGAGTACGTAATAATATCATTGGTTGTAGCTAATTTATCAGCATATTTTTGAGCAGATGTATCAAGTGATGTATAAATCTTAAGGCCATCAGTGTAAACGTCATATTTTCCGTTTGCTTGAACTTCTTTAATGACTTGTGTTACATAGTTGTTGTATTTTGAATCTGTTTGTGAATTCATCGAAGCGATGCGTCTTTTCTCAGAAACGAGTCCTTTATTGATCGGGACAGCTTTATATTCTGCGAGTTGTGCAGCAGTGATTTTCTCATTATGATACATGCGTTCGAGAACCGTATCACGTCGCGTTTTAGCATCTTCGGGATGGTCAAATGGATTTAATTCGTTAGGACTGTTAGGAATACCAACGAGTAGAGCCATCTGAGGCACAGTTAGTTCACTCAGCGGTTTACCGTAAAAATGATCCGCACCAGTCGCCATACCATAGATGCTATCCCCCATGTAGACTTTGTTGATGTAAATTTCTAAAATATCAGCTTTACTGTATTTTTTCTCGATTTCCATTGCAAGGTAGGCTTCTTGCGCTTTACGCTTAATTGTGGCATCAGTATTATTAAGCGATAGTTTGATTACTTGTTGTGTTAAGGTACTACCACCTTGTGAACCGAAACCACCCGTCAGATTGGCTACTGCAGCGCCGACAATCCGAATCGGGTCGACGCCATGATGATCGTAAAAACGAACGTCTTCCACGGAAATTAAAGCGTCGGTCAATTCTTTTGGCGTATCCTTTAAAGAGATATGTTCACGTTTCTCGGTACCAAGTTCAGCAAAAACTTTACCATCACTATCATAAATTTTGGATGATAACGTATCAGCTAACAGGTCATCGGTTATTTTAGGTGCATCACTTGTATAATGTTTAAAGAGCGCAAAACCAGCAATAAGGGCGACTATCGTAGCCATTAAGATAGCCAAAACAAAAACTTTAATGACAGTCCAGAGTTTATTTGTTTTTTTTGTTTGTTTTCCTTTTTGCTTGTTTAGTGTTTGCTGCTTTTTTCTGTACTCGGGATTTCGTTTCGTCTGACATTTAAAAAGTTCCTCTCTGTTTACAAATTATAGACAGTTTTAACGATGGCAAGATAGTCTAAGCGAGGATGATAACCGCTATTGACTACATGGCCCGTTGAATCTAACTCACTCAGTGAAATAGATTTCCGTCCATTGTTGAGCTTTCGTTGCCAATAAAAAGCAAGTTGACTAATATCTAGTAAATAATTGGCATTTAATGAAGTGAAGCGAATGATGACAAAGGCGATACCACCTTGCTTTTGTACCTGTAACATATGTTTCACCTGATGCTCGTGAAAGTTTTTTAGTGGGAACGAAGAAGTGCTCGTCGTTTCCTTCGCTTCGAAATCGAGGTGTTTTCCCAAATAGACACCATTGTAATCGGTTGTAGAAGCTTGTGAAAAATAAGCCTCGGTAATGACAGCTTGCGCCCGACTGGGGTAGCGGACGTTAACGATGCGAATCGGTGTCGGTTTTTTATGAACGACAGCGATGTTGTGCGTCAAATAATAGCGATTCGTATCATTGAGATCATCTTCTAAACGCATGCCGCGTTTGGAATGGCTAACTATCTTAGGAGCGATTGAAGCGCCTTTGTTGGTGGAAGGTGTATAACTTTTTCCGTTTGGGTAATTAATTTTCATACACAAATTCCTCCCAATTATAATAACTCATACATTCTCATTGTACCAAAAATTTGAATTAAAAGAGTAAATAAACAGTAAAAAAAACAAAAATAGCCTAAATTAGTCAATAAAGCGGACAATACCAAAGTAACAATGATATTATAGAAGAAAGACGTTTTATAAGGAGTAAAATGATGATTAAAGAAGATATAATAGCTGTTCTGGCTGCGCTCGAAGAGGTTAAAGATATAAAAGAACAAGCTGCGAATGGTAGAGTATTTGAGTTTAAAACAGAGATGGAACCGTTTGTGAATCGTTTATCTGCGATTGCGGATCAGTACAAAAAGAATGGCGTCGCTTACATAGCAGAAACACCGGTTAAATATATGTCGAGTGAACAAATTATTACGGCCGGCGATAACCTTAAACGGTTAGCGGTTAGTTGTTTTGCGCCGAAGGTTAACGAGACGCAGTATAACCGCCACCTATCTGCGGTAACCTATACACAAGAACGCTTTTTAGAAGGATTAGAGGTAGGTGACGAGCAATGAAACGGTTGCTTATCACCGGCTATAAATCATTTGAATTAGGTATCTTTAATGATGAAGATGCGAGTGTGTCATTTATCAAAAAAGCAATTCGAAAGCGATTAGAACAATATATCGATGAGGGACTAGAATGGGTGATTGTTTCTGGTCAACTTGGAGTTGAGTTATGGGCAGCACAAGAAGTGCTAGACCTAAAGGGAGTTTACCCAGAGCTGAAGTTAGCAATCATCACCCCGTTCATTGACCAAGCCAATAAATGGAATGAGAAAAACAAACTGATGTACAATACACTGTGTAGTAAGGCCGACTATACGAATAGTGTTTCAAAAACCGCCTATGAATCACCACAACAATTTCGAGATAAGGATGTATTCGTCATCCGTAATACCGACGGTGCCTTAATTATTTATGATGAAGAACAGGATGGCGGTCCCAAGTTTATTTTAAAACTAATGCACCAATACGCGGAATCAAATGAATATATGATTGATCAAATTGATTTCTTTCAGTTACAGGATATTGCGACAGGTGATGAATTTATTGATTAGTTGAGTGGGATAGATTGACAAGACGTGTGATTTTTGAAAAAATAGAAAGGGAGAACTATCACTAGGATAGTTATTGAAAGAAACGAACAGGTTGTACCTGTAGCATAAACTACAAAGAAGGTGGTATTCATATGACGATGGAAAACTTAAACTTAACGGCACAAGAAATCTTAGATAAAGAATTTAAAACAGGTATGCGAGGCTACTCTGCTGAAGAGGTCGATCAATTTCTTGACCTCGTAATTAAAGATTACAATACGTATAATGCTGAAATCAAACAATTACAAGCAGCTGTCATGCGTCTTGAACAAATGGTGAGCACAACTGTTTCTGAGCAAGAAGCACCTAAAGAGCAAGTTGTTGAAAACCAAGGGACAAGTAATTATGATATTTTAAAACGATTATCGAATTTAGAACGACATGTGTTTGGTAATAAAATGAACGACTAATTGAAATAAGGCTTGCAATTTCAGCTAGGAGTTCTATAATAAAGAATGTAGTGTTCGGGTAATCGCTGTGACAGCAATGTTGCAGAGGAAAGTCCATGCTCGCACGGTACTGAAATGTCCGTAGTGTTTGTGCTCGGTGAAACAATAAGCCGAGGCCCGCTTAGCGGTGATGGCGAATGAACCACCTAAGTTCGTAAGAATAGGGTGTTAATTCATAAAGTGCCACAGTGACGTAGTCTTTTTGGAAACAAAAAGAGTGGAACGAGGTAAACCCCACAAGCGAGCAACCCAAATTTTGGTAGGGGCACTTTGTTCACGGAATAACAACGTAGAACAGAGGCGTATTAATCGTAGACAGATGATTATCGCTCTTATATTAGTACCTGGCTATATAAGAGTACAAAACATGGCTTATAGAATACTACATCAGGTTTTTTATGACTTTAAGACAATATGTCTATCATAGAGTATGTCAACATCGGTTTGGCAACAGTCCTTCGCGTGCTTCTTGTGAAGGACTTTTATATTGTAATGGACACCGTGTGTTAAACTTAGCCAAGAGCAGTTGTTTGGTTATTTTTACGCTAGCGGTTAAAATAGAAACAAAAGAAGAAAGTGGGAATAGCATGTCAAGAACATATAATTTAGTAGCGACCGCAGCTTCAGGTCTTGAGGCAGTCGTTGGACAAGAAATGCGTCATTTAGGAATCGAGCATCGCGTTGAAAACGGGAAAGTGTATTTTTCAGGAGACGAAGCGACCATCGCCAAAGCCAACTTATGGTTACGCGTGGCAGACCGTGTTAAAATCATCGTTGGTACGTTTAAAGCGACAACGTTTGATGATTTATTTGAACAAACAAAAGCATTGCCATGGGAAGATTACCTCCCATTAGATGCGGCTTTTCCTGTTGCAGGTAAAAGCGTTAAATCAACATTGTACAGTGTGCCGGATTGCCAAGCAATTACAAAAAAAGCGATTGTCGATCGTTTGAGTAAAGTGTACCACCGTTCATCACGTCTCCAAGAAAACGGCGCCCTCTATAAATTAGAAGTGTCGATTTTAAAAGATGAAGTAACCTTAACGTTAGATACATCAGGTGCTGGCTTACATAAACGTGGCTATCGTGTCGCACAAGGTGGGGCACCCTTAAAAGAAACAATGGCTGCAGCGTTAGTGTTATTAACGAACTGGCATCCTGATCGCCCATTTGTTGATCCGCTCTGTGGTTCAGGAACGCTAGCGATTGAAGCCGCATTAATTGGTCAAAACATCGCCCCAGGGTTCAACCGTGAATTCGCGTGTGAAGCCTGGGATTGGATGCCAAAATCAGTCTTTGAAGAAGCACGTAAAGAGGCTGAAAGCTTAGCGAACTATGATCAAGTGTTAAATATTAAAGGTCGTGACATCGATCATCAAATGATTAAAGTGGCGACGCAAAATGCGATTGAAGCTGGCTTAGGTGACATTATTGACTTTAAACAAATGCAAGTACGCGACTTTGCGGATGATGGCGAAGCGTATGGTGTTATTGCCACCAACCCACCATACGGAGAACGTTTATCTGACGAAGCGGGTATCATTGAAATTTACCGTGACATGGGCGACGCTTTCAAGAAATTAACAAACTGGTCAACATACGTGTTAACATCGTATGAAAACTTCGAAATGGAATTTGGCAAACGCGCAACAAAAAAAACGTAAATTATACAACGGCTTCTTGCGTACCGATTATTACCAATTCTGGGGACCACGACCAAAACGCAAACAAGACTAAACGCGGTCTGTACCGTATAACAGCGTAGAAATTGGAAGGTCTGCCCAAGCGATAAGTTGTATCGCTAGGCGGAACTGAAATTTGAGAGCTGTTGGTACAAGCAAGCGAGCCAAGACTAAACGCGGTCTGTACCGTATAACAGCGTAGAAATTGGAAGGTCTGCCCAAGC
>NZ_AODH01000039.1 GCF_000525915.1 Brochothrix campestris FSL F6-1037
GAAACAAGCGAACACCAGAACAAGCGAAACACCAGAAACAAGCGAAACACCAGAAACAAGCGAAACACCAGAAACAAGCGAAACACCAGAGACAAGTGAAACACCAGAAACAAGCGAAACACCAGAAACAAGTGAAACACCAGAAGTAAACGAATTACCAGTCATGGTTGATAACAATCAGCCTGAGAGAGAAGAAACAATTCTTTTACCGTTGATACCATCAAATGACGTATTACTTACAGGTAAGCAACAAGACGGAGTGACAGTATATACCCCCGCCAAAGCGACAACACAAGAAACTGACCAAGTGACTTTACCAAGTACAGGTGAAGAAACGGATAAAGGTTTGATAGCGCTTGGTATGTTAATGATGTTATTCAGCATGATAACGTTACGAAAAACAAGGATTTAATGTTTTTTAAGTAGTAAACCTTATTGGTTTACTACTTTTTTTTTGTAGTAAAAGGAGGTTGTTTTTATTATTGAAATAAGGAATTAGTAATGGTATTGTTATCCGATTGTAACATTGAAGGAGGTTAGATATGTTACACTAATAAAGCTATATTGATAAATAAAGGGAGTGTCGAATCGAAAATGCTTAAAAAATTTATTACAGGTACACTAATTATCGGATTGACTGTTCCTTTAGGATTAAACAGTGTTCATGCAGATACTTATAGTGATCAAATTGAAAATATTGACATTCAAGCTAAAACAACCAAAGAACAATTAGTCGAGTTGACTGATAAAATAAAAGAAAATCAAGCTAATTCAAAAAAAATTGTTAAAAGAAATAAAGAAGCAGCAACTTCAAGCCGATAAATTATCTAAGCGAAGCGTGCAGTTAGAAGATAAGATGGAAAAGCGTCGTGCAGTATTGGCGAAACAAGCACGAACATTGCAATCAAATGGTCAAACAGTAAACTATGTTGATTTTGTCTTAAATGCGGAATCAGTAACCGATGCGATTGCACGTGTTAATGTTGTCACACGTTTAGTAACAGCTAATCGCGAGATGTTCAATTCGCAAAAAGAAGATAAAGAACGCGTTGATCGAGCCGAGGTCAAAGCTAAAAACATAATGAATAGACAACGTGAAAATATCGTTGCGATTGAACAAAATGCCATTGATTTAAAAGAACAAGAAGCAACGAAAACTGCTGTTATTGCGCGATTAGCGACAGAAAAAACGACGATTCAAACGAAGAAAGAAGTCGAACTAGTGAGAGTTGCCGCAGAAAAAGCTGAAGCAGCCGCAAAAAAAAGCTTCTGCTGCAGCTGAAAAACAACGAAAACTAGCAGCGAAAGCAACAAAAAGAACAACTGAAGATATTGTGAAATCATCTGAAAAAACAGTGGCACACATTGATAAGGTAAGTGAAACAACAGCCTCGTCAACAGAAAAAGAAAACGTTATCGTTGCAGATAAAGAAACTGAGGCTTCTGAGTTAGAAGAAGTAAAACCACCGGCTCAAACAGGAAGTGGCTACATTCGACCAACTTTGGCACCAATTACATCACATTACGGCGCTCGTGAAGGTCTTGATGCAAGTGGTTTCCATAAAGGCACCGATTTTGGTGGTGCGCCAGGTTCGCCTATTTATGCATCCAAAAGTGGGACTGTTGTGATTGCTCAAAATGATGGTGCGCCAGTTAGTGGTTATGGGATGGCGACATTAATTCAACATGAAGATGGCAACTATACTTTATATGCTCATCAATCATCGCAATCGGTTCATGTGGGTGATAAAGTATCCCAAGGTCAAGTGATTGGCGGAATGGGATCAACGGGGCAGTCAACGGGAACTCACCTCCATTTTGAAATTCGAACTTCGATGTATGGTGGAGAAGGTAACTTGTTGAATCCGGAACTTTTCTTCTAAGTAAATAAAAAACCAAAATGCTAAGTGCATTTTGGTTTTTTATTTGTGGAAATGGACAAGAGCCACTCTTCAATGTCAGAGTGGCTCTTTAATAGGTAATATAATGTTAATTTAATATTAAGTGACCGTTCATTGGGTCGAAGTTTAATTATCATATAAACAGACGCATCTGTTTAAGCCGCGGAATCATTCTCAACTTGTGCTTTCTAACTTAAGCAACGTAAACCCTGCCATCTTTTACGTCCTTGTGGCCCTATAGCCACGCCAGTGTGAAAAAGTATCTACAAAAACATCTAGTAGAATGCCGTACATTTCTATTACTATATAATAATAGTATAGCATTAATCTTGTTGGATAGCAAATTACTACTATTTACGGTCTTTTTTTAAGTGGTATATTTGAATGATTTGGTAATAAAAAAGGAGTTAGTACAGTGAAGAAAATGATTGAAACGTAATAGGTCTCTGGAAAAAGCGTCTGTTGTAAACCTAAGGCCGCTAAAATTAAGGCGATTTCACCACGAGACACCATTACTGTAGCAATTATAAGTGATGACTGTGGGTTGAATCCACATAATAAGCACCGATACCAGTACCGATTATATTAGTGAATACAGCCTAAGGCAAAGGATAATCGTCAGAAGTAAATGTTCTTTAATTTCTGTCAGTTGTAAGGATAAGACAATACTAGCAAAAAAGACCGGGATAATTAAAGTTTGTGCAAGCGGTTCACCTTTTTGTTGGAGAGCTTGCTTTAAAGTTGCTTTCCCTATGATCAACCTGGCGAATAAAGCGCTGATAAGGGCAACGCACAGAGAGGCTTCATGGATTTGTGTTTTGGCTAAGCCTTGCAATAATATGGGGATAAATAATCAACCGATAAAACAAAAGCAACTGAAAACAATAAATTTCCCAGGCAATATCGAGAGGCTTTCAATCTTGGTTGACAAAAAAACAATTAAAACGATTACGCTCTTTTTTGAACTGAAAAAAGTTTAGTTTTTTGACGGTTTGCACTTAAATGGTGCCCCGAGGTGGCAGTATATAACAAAGCGTGAAAGAAGGAATGTGCTGTTGTCCTCCCGGTCATAAATCCGATTAAGAAGCCTACTAAGATTGGGAAAACAACTCCGAAGATTGCAACCATTGTTGAAAGGTCTTTGTAATGATTCAACGCTTTTAAGTTTGTTTCGAGACCGACAGAAAACATCAAGAGAATGACACTAAGTGCGCTTAAAACGCTGACCAATTGAGATGGAGAAGGCAGTTGTAAGACAGCAGGTCCAATGAGGATTCCTGCCAACAATTCGCCGAGTACCGTCGGTTGGGAAATTTTAGTCGCGAAAAAACCAAATGATTTAGCGGCAATCAAGCTGATGACGAGTTTTAATAAAAGCTTGTGAGTCCGCTTTTAGTATGTATCAGTTTGATCTTACTGTTGACTTATCTAAATGTTCAGTCTATTATAACATGAAACGGATAGTTAGTTTTGAAAATCATTTTTTTCCATATACAGAGCAGAGAATGGTGAGCGACTTTATTCTATCGGTGCTATCATGTATACTATATGTGGTAGTTCATTATCCTTCACGCTTGAAAAATCAGACAATTCTAAATATTAGGATGAGATGGTTATAGTGAGTAATAATGACATCAATGAGCGTTAACAGCGTGAGGAGGAAAACGAATGGAAAAGAAAATTGGGTTTAGTGCCTATTTAGCGATTGGTTTAATGTTATTCGCATTATTTTTTGGAGCAGGAAATTTAATTTTCCCCGCATTTTTAGGTCAAGAAGCAGGTACACATTACTGGCCAGCAATTATTGGTTTTTTAATTACCGGTACAGGTCTTCCTTTTTTAGGTATTTTAGCAATCGGATTATCAGGTAAGGAGGATCTACAAAGCTTAGCGAGTCGTGTGCATCCTATTTATGGCCTGATTTTTACAGTAGTCCTTTATTTAACAATTGGACCATTTTTTGCACTTCCCCGTACGGGAACAGTATCGTTTGAAATTGGAGTGGCACCGTTTTTAAGTGAAGGTCACATGACAATCGGTTTAGCAATCTTTACAATTATCTTTTTTGGAGTCACTTTATTATTATCTTTGTCGCCATCGAAGATTGTTGATCGCGTTGGAAAATTATTAACGCCATTATTGCTCGTTGTTATTTTAGTACTTATTATTGCATCTCTTGTTAAGCCAATGGGAACAGCAGAAGCTGCCACTGGTAAGTATATAAGTGATTCATTTGTTAGCGGCTTTTTAGAAGGTTATATGACTATGGATGCTCTTGCAGCACTCGTGTTTGGGATTATTGTGGTCAATGCCGTGAAGGCTGTCGGTGCCAAATCGCGCAAACAAATCGCGATTATGTCAACGAAAACTGGCTTGATTGCGATTGTCTTACTGGCATTCATCTACGTCTTTATTGGTTTAATTGGGACGCAAAGTGTGGCGGAATTAGGTAGACAAGCCAACGGTAGCCCTGTTTTATCAGGAGCCGCACAGTTTTACTTTGGTAGTTTTGGTAAGATTTTATTGGCAGCCATCGTTTTCCTTGCTTGTTTAACAACAAGTATTGGACTCGTAACCGCTTGTGCGAGTTACTTCAATAAATTATTGCCGATGATTAATTACAAAGCGTTTGTGGTTATCTTCTCTGTCTTTGCAGGGTTAGTAGCTAATATTGGTTTAAGTAAAATCATTGCCTACTCAGTACCGGTGTTAATGGCGGTATACCCACTAACAGTTGTACTTGTTATTTTAACCTTCCTTAATGGTTTGTTTAAAGGACGTCGCGTTGTTTATGTCTCAACGATTTTATTTACAGCAGTTATATCAGTAACAGAATTTTTCAGAGCCTTAAATATTAATCTTGGTTTTATCGATAAATTCTTTGCTAATTATTTACCATTCTATGAAATCTCAATGGGATGGGTTGTGATGGGTGGTATAGGTCTTGTTGTCGGCTGGGTGATTGCTCTCATGACGAAACCGACGGTAACACCTGATTTAAACGATTAAAAAGTGTATTAATGAAAAACCTTTCATCTATTAAGGATGGAAGGTTTTTTATTTTTGGTGCAATTGTTGACAAATGAAGAGGATATTCGTTAAACTGAGCGAAACAAACTGTTTAACCGTTTACATCAATCGGTTAGTGGAACGTTGTTTACAGATAAGGGATTTTACGACACAGATGAGAATCTGTTGTAAGTGAGGGGAAAATAATGACAAATAAAAAAGAGCAGGTTATACCAGAGTTAACAAGTACATTACGCCAAGATATTATCCGTTTGCCGCTTGAAATCCAACAAGCAAGTGGCATTCGTATCTTTGGGAAATTGATAAAAGGGATTATCTTTAGTACCGATATTGCGATTATTAAAAATTGTAACGCGGATGCGGTAATTGCAATCTACCCATTCACGCCACATCCGACGATTATTGATGCCATCTGTCAAGTGGCCGATATCCCCGTGTTAGCAGGGATTGGCGGCGGTTTAACAAACGGTAAACGTTCGGTTAATATTGGCTTATCAGCAGAAGCTGAGGGCGCGATTGCCGCTGTCGTTAACGCACCGACACCTGATAAAACAATTAAACGGATTTTGGATTTCATTGATATTCCACTCGTTTTGACGATTGTATCAGAGCATACCGATGTACAGGCAAAGTTGGATTTAGGCATAAAGATTGTTAATGTGAGTGGTGGCGCTAAGACGGCTCAAATCGTCCGTCGTATTCGTCAACAATTCCCTGATTTACCAATTATTGCGACTGGAGGAAAAACACCAGAATCAATTGTTGAAACAATTGAAGCCGGTGCTAATGCTATTACATATACACCACCATCAAATGGTGAATTGTTTAAACGTAAGATGGAGTTATATCGTGAACAAGAGGAACAAAAACATCATTAAAATTGAAACACCCATCCGCTACTAAGGATGGGTGTTTTTTGATTTAGAGAATAAGAGTAAGCAGCCGATTCCACCGAGTAGGAGCGGGAAAACTAACGGGAAATCAACTAACTGGCCTAGCCATTTTTCCCGAAGGATGGCAAGATACAGCAACAACAGCAACAGCTGCTCTGTAAACTGTGTAAGCACAACCATGGCGATTGCCACTCCGATTAGTAGCAACACCCATTTGGTTTTTTGATACTGTTGGATAATTACAGCAGTCACGAGTAATAGACAAACAAGGAGCAAGGGTACAAAAAACGGTGAAGCACTGATCGGTGTCAAAAAAGTCGTTAGATAAGCTTGCAACAGCGTAATCGCCAGTAATGGATAGACGATTAAACCACTGAATAGAAAAATAGTTAGAAGAAACAATGTGAGAGTGAAGAGTCCTTTGATGAGCTGACGCAAAACCGAGCCACCTTTCTTACCATTAACGCAGTGAGGTGTACCAGCGTTTTGCTTCATTAACTTCGTCGGCAATGAGGCGGTGACCGAAATCGTGCCAAAAACCGGTAACCTCGCTATCACTCGTTTCGAAGATGGCAATTAACTCATCTGTCTCAGCCGGGGTACACATATTGTCGTTGCGCCCAGCACTAATGAAAATCGGCGTGTTTGTTAAGCGAGGATAGTGACTTTTACGCATAGGTACCATTGGATGTAAGAGCATCGCTCCGGCAAAGACATCGCCGTAGGTGAGCAAGAGGCTACCAGCAATGTTGGCTCCGTTTGAATAACCGATAAGGTAGCTATTGGCAACGTCAAAGTGATATGTAGTAGCAGCTTCGTTGATAAAGTTAAACAACTCGGTTGTACGGAAACGGAGATCTTCTTCGTCAAATAAACCTTCGGCGAGGCGTTTGAAAAAGCGTGGCAGTCCTTGTTCTAAAATATTGCCTTTAATGCCAAGAAGCGATGCGTGTGGATTGATTGCTTGCCCAATTTGGAGTAAATCTGCTTCGTCTCCTCCGGTACCATGTAATAAAATAAAGGTGGGTTCTTTTTCCGCCCCCGGTTGAAAAATATGTTTCATGTGGAACACGCCTTCTTTCTTTAAATAATGTTTTTAATTTAACATAGCATATTAGAAAATGCACAAAAAAAGATTGAATAAAAATGTTCACAAATTGGACAAAAATATGTTTTGTAGTAAAATAGAAGGGTAAAGTAAAGACAGAGATAAAGAGGAAGGGATGATTGAAATGACACTTTTAATTGGCGCAATTATTGGTTTAGTGGCCGGAGCAGTGATGTATCATAAAATTCCAGCGAGTTGGTTAACGAATGTGGTGGCTGGTTTAACCGGTGCGTTTGTCGGTGAAGGTTTGTTTGGCTACTGGGGTCCAATCATTGGTCAGACAATGGTGGTACCAACAATTATTGGCGCTTTGTTCTTCGTTGTGTTACTATCGTTCTTATTAACAATGACCTCACGACGTAACTACATTTAGGTCGACTGAGTACAACTAACAATTGCATAACTTATCAAGAGAGATGGAGGGTATGGCCCGATGAAGTCTCAGCAACCGGCAAATGCACGGTGCTAAATCCTACAAGCAAATGCTTGGCAGATGAGTAGACGAAAAACACCCTTCTGTGTAGCGAAGGGTGTTTTTTGTTTTAAGAGGGAGGGATAAACATGGGGACTACATTTAAACAAGCAAGTGAAGAAGCAGTGACCTTAGGTGTTATTTTAGCTGAATCAAAGCGTCGTGAAGCTAGTCGAATCGAGCGAAAAATTGTAGCACTTTATGCTGAAATAGCAAAACTTGAACAAGTTTTACAGCAACAAGGCTAACGATTAGTCGAATTGGCGTAAAAAACGACTGAAACGTGCTAATCCTTCTTCTAAGGTAGCGAAGTCGTTCGCGTAACCGATTCTTAAACCGCCCTCACAGCCCATCACAGAGCCTGGAACTAAAAAGACACCAGTCTCTGTTTGTAATTGGCGGCAAAGCGTTGTGGAGGCGATAGGCATGTCATAATGGAGGAGTGCAATCGGACCAGATTTGGGTTGCACATAAGAGATGTGTGGTTCATGCGTGACCCAGTCTGCCAAATAGTGGCTGTTTTTTTTAACAATTGCTAAATTACGGGCAATGATTTTATCTTTGTTTTGTAAGGCAAGCGTTGCTAAATAGTCGTCAATCATACCACAACTAATCGTGCTGTAATCACGGTGGTTGTTCAATTCCGGTACGAGCGTAAGTGGACTAATTATCCAACCGATACGAAGCCCAGGTAATGAAAAAGTTTTTGACATGCTACTTGTGCTAATACCTTTTTCGTATAGATCAGAAATGGAAGGTGTGAAGTTCGCGCCCGTTAAGGTTAGGCCACGATATACCTCATCAGCTAAAATATAGGCGTCGTATTTACGAGCCAACGCGATTAACTCCAGTAGTTGTGCTTCGTCCATTAAAGCGCCAGTGGGATTGTTCGGATTGTTAATCGCAATCAGTTTCGTTGCGGGTGTTAATAAGTGTTCGAGCGCCACTAAATCGGGTGCATAATTTTGTTCAGGTGTCAGTGGTAAAAAATCGACAATTGCACCATAAGATTGTGGCAGCGAGTAATGTTGCTGGTAGTTGGGCATGACAGAGACAATGTGATCGCCTGGTTCAATCAATGTTTCAAGCACAAGATGATTCGCGCCGATACCTCCGTGTTCAAGCGTAATTTGTTCGGGCTGAACATTGGTGTAAAGTTTTGCGATTTCATTGCGCAAAGCCGTACTGCCAAAAATATCACCATAAGTGAGTTTCATTTTTAAGATTGTTTCAATCGCTTCCGTCTTATTCCCAGCTAAATCGAGTAATTCTTCAGTTGTTAAAGCTTCAACACAAGATTCCGCAATGTTGATTTCGCACTGTGTCTCATAAACATTCATCCAATCTTCGACTCCAAAACGTTCTAATTTCATAATTAGCTCCCGTAAAATGTATTTTATACATACATTTTACATTTTTATGCACTGCAAGTAAACTGTTTTATCGTTTGAAGTGGGGAGTCGTTAAGCGAGTGAGTAAGGTGGTGATGGTTTTGTTTCGTAAAAAGAAAAGACTGACAATAATTGCAATGACAAGTACAACCATATTTTTAACAAAACGAATGGGGAATAAGGCTAAGGCAGCTTTATCAAGTACGATAGAAAGCCAATACGTATTGAGGACAGAATTGAGGAAGACAAAGACGAGGACATGTGAAATAATAATACGCCATAATTGCTTCGGTTTATTATATAAAAAGAGACTGTAGACAAAACCGCTTAGAAACGTTGTGAGTGGATACCCCGGAAAAAAGGCGACGCCTTTTGAATAGAGTAAAACACCAACAGTATCTGCGAGTGCGCAGGCAATGCCGGCAATAAGTGGGGGGAAATAAGCACCGATTAAGATTAATGGTAAAAAAACAAAACTAACACGGATAAAATCTAATTCAAGTGCTAAGAATCGTGAAAAAATAATCTGTAACGCAATTAAAAGTGCAAGTAAAACGAGCCGTTGAGTCGTAAAGCGATATTTTGTCATAATAGACCTCCTCAGGGTAATTTGAATTTGTTAGTACGGCTTAAATATAACAAAATGTTGTCAGATGGTCATGTCATTTTTTTCAGATAGAGGGACATCATGTGACCGTTTGTTGTTGAATGGGGTATGATAAGAGGAGTAGAAAGCGTGAGAAAAGAAGAGAAGGTGTGAGCATGGTAAAATTACGACCGTTGTTACGTGGGCCTGAAATCATTGCAGTGTTTGCCAAACATGGCTGTGCAAGCTACTTGCAACAGCTAGGGTTGATTAAACGTTCGAGTAAAAAAAACAACAAAAGCAATCAATAAAAGTGTTGCGTTTACTGCTGCCTTAGAAGAATTAGGGCCAACCTTTGTTAAGCTCGGTCAGTTTTTGTCGACTCGTTCGGAGCAATTGCCAGCACCCTTAATTCATGAATTGAAAAAACTGCAAAAAAACGTCACACCGATAGCATTTTCTGAGATTAAGCCTTTGATTAATAAAAGTGTTGGTGGCGACTATATGCGTTTATTTAGTGAAATTGAACCAACACCGTTGGGTGCCGCATCGATTGGTCAGGTGCATGGGGCGCGTTTAAAAGACGGAACAGCTGTCGCTTTAAAAGTGCGACGACCGCAGATTGAGCGACAAGTAAGGCATGACATTGAAACGTTAACAGAACTCGCACGGATTGCTGAAAAGAATTCCCGTTATGCACGTGAACTACAAGTGTCTGCCCTTGTACGTGATTTTTCGCGCAGTTTAATGACAGAGCTTGATTTTAAACATGAGGCGCAGGTGATGACAACAATGCGTGAAAATAATCATCACCCCCAATTGTATATTCCAGCAGTGGCGGTACAACACGCGACTTCCGACTTACTTATTCAAGAACGGATTGAAGGGGAGGAGCTAAGCTCGGAGACGCTCTCTAGTTTGAGTACGGCTGAAAAAGAACAGCTATCAACCACAATTTGTGAAGCGTTAACGATGCAATTGTTTGAGCATGGTTTATTTCATGCTGATCCGCATCCAGGTAATTTTAAACTGCTTGCAAACAATGTGTTAGGAATGCTTGATTTTGGTAATGTTGGTCAACTGAATGAGCGTCTCAACCGTCTCTTGATGGATCTAATTATCGCAGCCTCCAACCGTGATGCCGTTAGTTTTTCGTTTGCGATGATGAGCTTAGATGCAAGCAAAACGATTAATCGCCACGCCTTTGAAAAAGATATTGAACGGATGATGGCCCGCTATTTACAAGTCGATATGAGTCAGTTGAATTACGGTTTGTTGATTCAAGATGTGCTCCAAATTGCGCGTTCTTACACAATTGAAATTCCCTTTGAGTTTTTGCAAATAGGGCAGGCAGTCTTAAAATTACAAGACACCTTAACAATGTTAACGCCTGACTTAAATATGTCCTTAATTATTCGCAAAACGATTCCAATTGTCGTTAAACAACAATTTAACCCTACGAAAATGACTAAGAGAATGAAAAGTAATGGACATCTGCTATGGCAAGCTGCGCGTAAACTACCAGTGGTTATCAATGAAGTTATCAATCAATTTCAAGAAGGTAAGCCGAGCGTTAAGATGGAAATGAATATGGATGACCACTTGCTACAGCGCGTTGAAAAAATCGCCTACATGCTAATTTTCGGTATTGCGCTGTTGGCATTTAGTATTTTGACAGCGGGACTTTTCATTGGTTTTACGAGTGCAGCCGGTTCAATCGCCTTTAACAACAGTATTTTTCAAACGATGGCGATTACAGCGATGGCGATTGTGGTGTTATTTATGACGATGCTTGTATGGTTGATTCAACGCATTCGAAAAAAATGATGGCAATGAGCCTTTAATAGGAACGATCTTTCTTGCAAACAGTCTTTGTTAAGGCCGTTTGTGAGTTTTTTGTTCATCAGTGAGTAGCTAAAATAGACGTAAAGATATAGAGCGGATAGCTGAGTATTGAAACAGGAGCAATTCAGTTGTTGCCTTTTAGAAATTAATACGTTATACTTTAAAACGTAACCATTACGATTTACAGAAGAAGGCGTTAACAAAAGGTGGAAAAGTTAAGTTCCAGACTGTAAAACGTAATCGTTTTGATTTATAATAAAAGGAGTGGTTTATTATCGCAACAAAAGCGAAGCTAACTAAAGCCGCAAAACAAGCTGAACTCATCTCACGTTATGCAGCACAGCGACAGATTTTAAAAGAACGTAACGATTATGAGGGGCTAAGAAAGCTGCCCCGGGATGCTTCACCTGTCCGTTATAAAAAACGCTGTCGGGTGACGGGGCGACCTCGTGGCTATATGAATGACTTTGCAATGTCACGCATCACATTCAGAACGTTAGCGCATCAGGGACAAATACCTGGTATCACAAAAGCAAGTTGGTAATTAATTGAGGAGGTAAAAAAATGAAACAAAAGCAAACGACGTTGTTAGCTATCATCGTTACAGTTGTATTAATATTAGCAGGATGTGGAACAACGAACGAAGCAACAACGAACAGTAAATTAAAAGTGGTAACGACCTTTTATCCGATGTATGATTTCACAAAGCAAGTTGTTGGTGCTAAAGGTGAAGTGAGTCTTTTAATCGAAGCGGGTGTGGAGCCGCATGATTATGAACCGTCAGCTAAAGATATTGCAACCATCACGGAAGCTGATGTTTTTGTCTATAATAGTGCGTACTTTGAAACGTGGGTACCAAAAGTAATCGAAAACATCGATACGACTAAGACAACTGTGATTGATGCAAGTAAGGGGATTACGCTCAAAGATTTTACTGCTGCAGAAGAAGCGGCACATAGTCACGAGCACGCAGATGAAGAAGCGCACGACCATGAAGATGGAGAAACACATGACCATAAGGCAGAAACAGATGCGGATAAAAATCCTCATGTGTGGTTGGATCCAGTGTTAGCACAACAACAAGTTAAAACGATTGCTGAGGGAATTGCTCAACACGATGAAAAAAAACAGCAACAACTTATCAAGAGAATGCCGAGACATACCAACAAAAATTGGCAATACTAGATCAACAGTATACAGATGCGTTTGCTCATGTATCGCAAAAAACATTTGTAACATCCCATGCCGCCTTTGGTTATTTAGCTAATCGTTATGGAATTAAGCAATTGCCGATTGCAGGTTTATCACCCGATGCTGAACCATCGCCAAAGGAAATGGCCAAAATCAAAACCTTTGTTAAAGCGAACAAAATCAACATTATTTATTTTGAAGCCTTAACATCACCGAAATTGGCTGAAACATTGGCGACCGAAACAGGTGCGAAGACAGTTGAACTAAGTCCGCTTGAAGGGTTAAGCGAGGAACAACAAGCGTCTGATTTGGATTACATTAAAGTGATGGAGAACAACCTCACAGCTTTACAAAAAAGCATTAAATAGGGCAAATAAAAGTGAAAGTAATTAATTTCATTTTCGTTCTAGTATGAACGACGAGCGAGTGACGGTGCACGTACTGATGGTATGTAATCCCGAGCGAGCAAGTCATAGCGACCTAGAACAGCGTTTATCTTCAGTCTCACTCACGCTTTATAAGCGTGAGTGTCTTTTACCTAATATCTGTATGAATTAACAGATAAACATAAAGGGGATGAGTTAGGGTGACAAGGGAACGATTAACAGAAACAACGGTTGAACAGGTAACAGGGTTATACAAGGCTTTAAGTGACCCGACACGTCTGAAAATATTACTTGAAATCGCAGCTGGTGAAATCGCTGTTAATGAGATAGCGGCGGCGATAGAGGCTAAACAATCGACCGTATCACATCAGTTAAGGGTGTTGAAGCAGGCGAAGCTCGTTAAAACAAGACGAGAAGGAACCACGATTTATTACACACTTGATGATCCACACGTTATGATGATTTTGAAGCAAACGATTGCACATGTCACGCATTAATTGAGTGACTTATTTGATGATAGGCGACTGTTTAAGTGTCAGTTTAACATAAGTGTTGAGCAAGATAATGTTCTTAATTTTGCAGATTAACTTAGCAACAATGAAAGAGACCAAGATAATAAAAAATTGCAGATAGGATAAGAGGATGTTAGCGTCCATTGTAAAGCCTTCCTTGGTATATCAAGGGTAAAAAAGCGGTATCAGTTATATTTCTCTGTGAGTCATGTCTTACTATCCTCGCTTCACTGCGAAAAGTAACGCACTTATTAGTTGCGCAACCGCTTTGATTGGTTGCGAATTCGTGATGCCAGTGTTTTAACCCAGTACAAAAAAGACAACACCTTGCTGACTGAGCAGCAAGGTGTTGTCTTTTTTTTTAGATTGAGAGGCTCGTAATGACACTCACATGTCCTTCTTTAAAGAGTAACGGTTTGATACCGGCGTGTTGCCAGTGCGTATGCAATGCTTCGCATGCTGCTGTTGTCGGCATAAAGGCAATTCCGCAGTCACCACCGCCTGAGCCAGATGATTTAGCAACGCCGCCTGTTGCAAGGGCGATTTCACAAAGTTTTGTCAGCAACGGCGTTTCGATGGGAACACCTGCAGCTTCGCCTAATGTTTTTAATAAGTCGCGATTAGCAGAAATGGCTTCGTTTAACCCATGGTTATCGTCCGTTTCTAAGGCTTTTGTAAACTGTGTGACACAGGCGTCACTTTCAGTTAAAAAGGCTGTGAGACGTTGTGTAGAGCCGGCTAAGTACTCTTGAATCGAAGAAACTAAGCCTCTTGTGCCAGCGGGCGAACCGGTCCATCCGACGCAAAAGGGTAAGGTCGGCAAAGTCAAGGCTTCAATGTGAAGCAGTGGCCAAGGCTGTTGTGCTAAGTCACTAATAGATGTTGTATTCAACTGTTCAATTAACCAAGGTTGATCGAATGATGTATAACTTAACCAACCACCGTATGTACAGGCAGCGATATCACCACAAGACCCGTTGCCTTGGATGTGATAATGAGCGATTGCAGCCAGTTTGAAAATTAAGGTTTTTGAGGGAGCTTGCTTGAAATGTGTCAATAAGGCCGATACGACTGCCACTGTTACCGCCGCACTTGAGCCAAGACCGAATTTAGCCCCTTGAACGCTTGCAAGTTGACTATTAACGTTCATTGAAACAGGTGTCAGGGTGACGCCTCGTTCTTTTAAATACGTCGTCGTTGTATTAATAGCTTCTGCCACAAACCGCCATGTGGGACGAGGCATAACGAATTGACCGTTTACCGGCCAAGTAATGGCATGTTGGTCTAACGGGATATTAATGCTATTTTTATCATTATCTTTAATCGTAATCGTGATGTAACGATCTACGGTTGTTAAAATGGCTGAATGACCAGGATAAACAACGGCGTATTCGCCGGCAATATAAAGTTTGCCGGGTATTTTTAAGGTGTGTTTAGTCATGAGCAATCACCCGTGCTTTCGGACCAGGATGACAAATATAGACTTGGTCAGTATGCGATGCGAGCGCAGTCTGTACCTGCTGCTCATCTTTCGTTAAACAGAGCACTTTGACGTTGGGGCCGGCATCCATCGTAAAGTAGGCTTCGATACCGTTCTCACGTAAGGCATGAACCGTCTCCATAATAGCGAAAGAAGCTGGTTTTAAATAGCTAAATGGCGGTGTGGCTGCCATTGTAGTGGCATGCATACTGAGAGCGTTACGTTCAACCGTTTCACCGATAATCTTAAAATCATTGGCTTTAAACGCGTCTTGAATTGTTAACAAGTCTTTCTCTGCGGTAGCAGTCCACGCTTCAAAATAGGGCGAAGTTTCGACCGTTGATTGCATACCGAGACGACTATCAATCTTTTTAGGGCCGGCATCAACGACAGCGACTACCATTGCTAAATCGAGTTCAGTTGGTGCAACGACTGGGTAAGCGTAACTATCTATTCCTGTATCATCTGTGCCTTTTTGCCAGAGTGCAAAGTCACCGAAAATCGACCGTGAGGCAGACCCCGATCCAAGTCGCGCTAAGCGTGATAACGTCTCATCATCATCCTCACGACCAGCCGCTTTACTAGCAGCCAGTGCTAAGGCTGCAAAGGCGCTGGCAGACGAGGCTAAACCAGCAGCAGTTGGTACATGATTGGTTGAAGTGACATGTGCCTTTTCAGTCATGCCGAATTGTTGACGTAAAATCGTTAAGAACCGTGTCACTTTAGTATCCTCTATACGAGAACCGTTCAAAGTGAATTGATCAGTCATAAAAGCATCTGACCACTCAACCGTTGTTTCCGTATAAAATTGATCCAACGTCATTGAGAGACTACTATTCGCTGGTAATATAAGCGTCTTATCACGCTTTCCCCAATATTTAATTAAGGCGATATTGGTATGTGCAATCGCAGTTGCTTTCATTAAGTTACTCTCCTATCATAGATATCCATGTTTTCACGGCGCCGGCAGCTTCAAGCTGTTTTGTCATAGCGACTGCCTGCGTCTTATTCTTGCATAAGATTAGCACACAACCGCCACGACCGCCACCAGTAAGCTTGGCACCTAAGGCATCATGGGCTAGTGCACAATCAATTAAATTTTCGATTTCAGGACTGCTGACCGATAATTGTTTAAGTAATTGATGCGAGCGATTGAAGAGCCTCCCAACTGTTTCAAGACGACCTTCGTTCGTGATTTCCTTGCCTATTTCTCGGGAAATATCGCCTAATTGGGCAATACAGCCAGCAATCTCAGTGTTGTTTTTTTGATAAAGCGCGCGTACAGCGGCCACCGATGAACGTGTTTCGCTCGGTATCCCTGTATCTGCAACGACAAGTGGCAAGGTAACATTAAGTGATAATGATTGAACGCCTTTTTCTTTTTCAAACCAAGCGGCTTGTTCGTTAACAACGGTAATCGCATCGATACCACTTGGATTGCCGTGGGCGATGTCTTCTGAAAAATTAACGAACGGTAATACGCTATCTGAAATAACCGGTTGTTTTAAGTAAGCTAACAAAGCGCGTGTAATACTGGTGGCTACAACAGCACTTGAACCAAGTCCGCGTCCAACAGGTACACTTGAGTCGATGTGAATCGCAAGCGCGTCCATACATTTATAGCGTTTTAAGACATAGGGTACCAAAGCTTTAATCGCTGTTAATTTTTCAGGTGCTTGCGCCAGTGGACCAGTGTAGTAGTCAGAGAACAATTCGTGTTGAGAACCTTCAATGCGTTTTAAAGTTGTAATGATGTGTGCTTGTTTAAAAGGAAACGAGATAGCGGGCTCGCCATAAACGACTGAATGTTCCCCACATAAGATGAATTTAGCAGATGCGATACCTTGAGTTGTCATATAATCAGCCCTTTCGTTAGAAGAATTTGCTTAAAAGCCAAGGTGCGGCATACATTGCCATAAACATTACACCATAATTGACACCTAAGCGAGAGATAGCCCCTGATACGATGGCAACAAGTAGAACGCCAAAGATGTTAATCCAGCCACCGTCCATGTAGGCAAGCATTGCTACAAGTGAGATGAAAAGCCCTAAAATTGCTTCGTGCGGAATATATTTAAAGACAAAGCGTGAAATATGGGTGGCATACTTCATCATCACGTAATACGTTAAGCCTAAACCGATGACAGAGCCAATTAAGGTTGCCCAAACAAAATCACCGTATGATAAGACATGGTGCATGTTATGGTCAGCGGTAAAGACAGGTGCGGCATTGAAAAGTGGGTTGGCAGGGCCAATTGCCACTGGTGATAACGGAATGCCTAAGGCGATTAACGGAATGAGAATCCCGGCGATATAAGTCGAGTGTGCTAAGCCATCCATGCTTGCTAGCGCCATTCGCGCTTTTATAAGCGGATCTTTAATACGATTAACGACAGCTTCACCGAATAAAATTGTCATACCAACCGGGCTCATAAAGAAGGTTAAAGAACCTGCTAATGATGAGGCGGCAGTTGCAACTGTTTCTTGTTTCGTTAACATTTTGAATGGGTTCGGAAAACCAGTCGTTTTTTCGGCCTGTGGAATGACGATGACACGCTTATCCTCGCGTTTGACAGTTGCTAAATGGTCTTTGTTTAAGAGTGATAGCATACTGAAAATCATTGGTCCAATCGTGATGCCGAGGAAAAAGGATAAGGACACAGTCGTTGTTTCAGGTACAGCGCCAATGCCCCAATAGAGATGGCGTAAGCCTTGGACTAGCATGGCGAAGGGAACGATGACGATAATTGAGATAATTTTATTACGACTCATTAAGGCTAAAAAGAGTGCCCCAAAAGAAAAAAGACAGGAGCTGAATAAGCGGCAATTACCTTCGATAACGGTGCTAAGACCGACGCTAAAATCAAACTGACGGGTACAGCAACAAGTGTACCGATGACAGCACCTGAGGCCATTTTTTTTAATACCAATAACACTTTGTCCGGCCTGTTTTAAAATCATTCCATAAGGAACCATCGGAGCGGCCATTACCCCGCCGGGAATACCGGCTACGGCAACAGGAATTGCATCGGTCAAGTTGAGTGTTACAACCGCTGAAATAAAGAAGGCGAGTACGACAATCGGATCAACACCGAGTAACACAAGTGCTAAGGTGACCGGTGCTAGGACGGCGGTTTCATCAGTTCCAGGTGCAATCCCAATGACAGTGTACAAGGCGGCAGCGCCTACAGCTGCAATGATCATTTCAATCACAAGTTGAACGGTCATTGATGATCACCGTCACTTTCTTCTTTGACGATGCGCTTCGGTTTAATGAGACAACTTGTTAAAATAAAACCAATGACAGCTCCACCTAAACCGAAAAACAACGGCAACGGCGCTTTATTCGGCGCGATAAAATAAGCGCCTAGTGTGAAAACAAGACAAATGGCAATTGAAAGCAGTAAATCTTTAATGTTCACGAGGTCCGCCCAAATCTCGACATTCGTCGATGTCTTTTTATTACTCACGTTATTGTTCCCCTTTTCTCTATATTCGTAACATTTTGTTACGGTCTGATTCATTGTTAACGAACAGACATACGGAAATATTATACCAATAAATTGAAGGTTATCAAAATGAATCTATAAAAAGAGTAAAAAACAGCGGCAAGCATGAATTTGATAGCGTTAACAAAATAGACACACTTTTCGGTAAAATGACGTCAAATAGGCAAGGTTACCTTAAAACTAATTGATAATGATTATCAATCATGATAGAGTAACGGTATGAAAACAGCAACTTGAAAGGGCGGACACCGTGAAAATTTGGCTATTACTTATTATCACAATTGGACTGAGTATCATCTCGTTAATGACGGGTGTGGAACACATCGCCTGGGGTGACATCTTCCATTTGAATCAGGCACAGCAACAAATTATGCTCATTTCACGTCTGCCCCGACTATTGGCGATTGTGATTGCGGGAGCCGGCATTAGCGTTTGCGGGATGATTATGCAACGTTTGACCCGTAATCGCTTCGTTTCACCTACGACAGCTGGCACGATGGATGCTGCTCGACTCGGTGTACTCGTCGCGATGATGGTTTTTCCAGCAGCTAGCATGCTTGGGAAAATAACAGTTGCCTTTGTGTTTGCCTTAGCAGGCACCTTTGTTTTCATTCAATTGTTAAACCGGATTCCGTTGAAAGATCCCGTGCTCATCCCACTGATTGGTTTAATGTTCGGTGGGGTATTGAATGCTGTCACAACTTTCTTTGCCTATAAAAACAACCTCATTCAAAACATCAATTCATGGATGCAAGGTGATTTTTCGGCAGTTCTACGTGGACGGTATGAGTGGCTTTACGTGGCGATTCCACTATTTGTGCTGATTTATCTATTTGCCAATCGCATCACCTTGGCCGGGTTGGGTGACTCCGTTGCTGTTGGATTAGGGTTGAATTACCGTGCAACGGTGACGATTGGTTTAGTGATTGTATCGTTGATGAGCGCGGCGATTATCTTAACAGTCGGTTCGATTCCATTTCTTGGTTTAATTGTACCAAACATCGTCAGCCTTTATCTCGGCGATAACCTTCGGCAAAACTTACCATTAACAGCTTTGTTAGGTGCAGCCTTCGTGCTTGCCTGTGATATTCTCGGCCGAGTTGTGATTTATCCGTACGAAGTTTCAATCAGTTTAATGGTCGGTATGATTGGTAGCGTTATTTTTCTCTACCTCTTATTGAGGAGGGATGTACGTGGCAAAGCATAGCTGGCGTTTTACCGTGTTAATGTTGCTCGCCTGTGCGAGTATCGCCTTATTTATACTCTACCATCTTGGGGGCAGTTGGCAGTTCGCAGTGAGTACCCGTAGCGTTAAATTAGGCGCCTTACTACTAACTGCGATTGCTGTGGCAGTCTCAACCTTATTGTTTCAAACACTGACGCAAAATCGCATTTTAACCCCTAGTATTATGGGGCTTGATGCCTTATATATGCTCTTTCAAACCGCGTTAGTTTACTTTTTAGGGAGCAGCACGCAGTTGTTAGCCAGTAAAAACCTTAATTTCGTGGTGACATTGTTGTTGATGATGCTGTTCTCATTTTTGCTTTATTATGTTTTGTTCGGACGATTAAGTCAGTCTGTCTTTACGTTATTATTGTTTGGCATTATATTAGGAACCTTGTTTCAAAGTGGGGCCTCTTTTATGCAAATGTTAATTGATCCTGATGACTTTTTAATTGTTCAAGGCAAGATGTTTGCGAGTTTTACTGCTGTTAACGGAGATGTATTAGTAATTGCTACCGTGTTTACGGTGATAGCGTTACTGTATGTTATGTTCATCTACCGCCGTTTAGATGTGTTGCAATTAGGCAAGGACCAATGTGTTAATCTCGGCGTGTCGTATACAAAGATGGCACGACATATTTTATTGATTGTGGCGATTCTTATTTCGACATCGACCGCCTTGGTCGGTCCGGTGAGTTTTCTAGGCTTACTCGTCGTTAATTTGTCCTATCAGTTTTTTTCAACACATCGACATGCAATCTTATTGCCAGGTGCGATTTTAATCGCAATCATTGCGCTCGTCCTGGGCCAATTTATCGTTGAACGCTTACTCACTTTTGCGACAACTTTGAGTGTCATTATCAATTTCATCGGCGGTAGTTACTTTATTTACCTGCTTGTGAAGAAAGGACGGAAGTAATGTTACAATCACTGGGAGTATCGAAGAAATATCAGCAAAAAATAATATTAGATGAGGTAACCTTGACGATTCCCTCACAACAGCTGACCGCTTTTATCGGAGCCAATGGGGCGGGGAAAAGCACCTTGTTGGGTATTATGAGCCGGCTTATTAGTAAAGAAGAGGGCAACGTTTTGATTGATGAACGAGATGTTACACAGTGGAAAAGTCGTGCTCTTGCGCAAAAATTGGCGATTTTAAAACAGAGCAATCACGTGAGTGCCCGTTTGAGCGTGGCCGACTTAGTCGCATTCGGCCGGTTTCCGTATTCGCAAGGACGATTGACGGCCGTCGACCAACAAAAAATCGACGAAGCATTAGCATACATGGAAATAACGTCCTTAAAGAATGCCTACCTTGACGAACTGTCAGGGGGTCAGCAACAACGGGTGTATATTGCAATGATTATTGCACAGGACACAGAATACGTCTTGCTCGATGAACCTTTGAATAATTTAGATATGAAACATGCCGTTCAGATGATGAAAATACTACGTCGGCTTGTGGATGAATTTGGTAAAACGATTGTGATTGTGTTGCACGACATTAATTTTGCATCGGCTTATGCCGATTACATGGTCGGCTTAAAAGATGGAAAAGTAGTGGCCCAAGGTGATACCGAATCGATGATGACGACCGAGATGCTCAAGTTAGTGTACGATATGCCGTTGGCAATTACTGAGGTCAACAGTTGTAAGTATTGCTTGTATTTTAAAGAATGACTATTATAAGGGGGAAGAAAAATGAAGAAAATGTTGATGATTATGGCAACGCTGATGTTGGTCTTATTAGTTGCCTGTAGCCCGAAAGAAGATGCGAAGAAGGATGACGTAAACAAAGCAGCAGCGGTGACGATTAAAACGACCAATGGTGATGTAAAAGTGCCAAAGAACCCTGAAAAAGTAATCGTGCTTGACTACGGTGTGCTTGATACAATGGACGCTTTAGGTGTGGGTGATACAGTTGTGGGGATGCCACGTGAAGGCGTACCGAGCTACTTGAAAAAATACGACACTGATAAAGTCGCTAATTTAGGTGGCTTAAAAGAAATCGACATCGAAAAAGTCAACGAATTAAAACCGGATTTAATCATTAGTTCAGGCCGCTTAGCTGAAATGAATGATAAATTGGGTGCAATCGCCCCCACAATTCAGTTATCCGTCGATACGACAGATTACTTAAACTCATTGACACAAAATACGACTGAATTAGCGAAAGTATTTAGTAAAGAAACAGCCGCTGAAACAGAACTTGGAGCAATTAATGAGAAAGTGAAAACATTTAAAGCCAAGGTACCTACTGATAAAACGGCCTTAATTATTTTAGCGAACGAAGGTAAGGCATCGGCTTATGGATCGCAGTCACGCTTTGGTCTCATCCATGATGTGCTGGGCTTTACACCAGCTGATAAAGAGCTGAAGGTGGCAACCCACGGACAAAGTGTTTCATTTGAATACATCAGCGAGAAAAACCCTGATTACTTATTCGTGGTTGACCGTAGCGCAGCGATTGGTGGCGAAGCCAGTGGCAAAAAAGTGGTCGAAAATGAACTGGTTGAAACGACAAATGCGTATAAAAACAAACACGTCGTTTACTTGAATCCCGAAGTTTGGTATTTAGGTGGCGGAGGGCTTGAATCTGTCAATGAAATGATTGATGAAGTTGGGGCAGTTATTAAGTAAGCGTCACTGTCAATCAGATGATGAGACGGTGTTTCAGCTATAAATTATTAAAAAGCAGCATGTGTTCCTGAATAAGGAGACGCCTGCTGTTTTTTTTGTGATAATGTAACGGAGCATGACTGCTAGTGATTTCGTGCGAGTGTCGTCTAAATCAGTTATAATGATTATATGATTAAAAAGATAACGTAGTAATCCGATAGATGAACCAAAGAGAGGGGATTGACCATGAGCGAGAAAAAAATACTTGTTGTTGATGATGAAAAGCCAATCGCAGACATCGTTGATTTTAATTTAACTAAAGAAGGTTATGAGGTTGAGGTTGCCTATGATGGGGATGAAGCGTTGGATAAAGTTGAGGCCTTTCAACCAGACCTTGTCTTACTCGATATCATGTTACCTGGCCGTGATGGGATGGAAGTGTGTCGAGAAATCCGCAAAAAATATGATATGCCGATTATTATGGTCACAGCAAAGGATTCCGAGTTCGATAAGGTATTAGGTCTTGAATTAGGCGCCGATGATTATGTAACGAAACCATTTAGTAACCGTGAATTAATTGCCCGTGTTAAAGCAAATTTACGCCGACGTTCGAATGCGGAAAATATCCAAAAGCAAGAAAAAATCACCGAGATAAAAATTGGTGCCTTAATTATTCATCCCGAAGCTTACGTCGCTTCGAAACGGGGACAACAAATTGATTTGACACATCGTGAGTTTGAACTGCTCCACTACTTGGCACAACATATTGGACAAGTGATGACGCGTGAAAACTTACTGCAAACCGTGTGGGGGTATGACTACTTTGGCGATGTTCGTACCGTGGATGTAACAGTGAGACGCTTGCGTGAAAAAATTGAAGATACACCAAGTCATCCAACGTGGCTCGTAACAAGACGTGGGGTAGGCTATTATTTACGTAACCCTGAACAGGAGTAGTGCGCTATGAAACGGCTAAAAATATATCAATCGATTCATTTTAAAATTGTCCTTGTATATATGTTACTCGTATTAATTGCAATGCAAATCATTAGTGCCTACTTTGTCCAAAAAGTAGAGCATCAATTAGTATATAATTTTCAGCAATCTATTCGTGACCGTGTGAGCCTGCTCGAAAATAATATTCAAGACGTAATGGACGACGTCGATGATAAGGCAAACACAAGTGCGAAAGAAAAAGAAGAAGCTGCCGAAGTTGAAATTCAAAAGACAATGACGAGTTTTTCGGGTAGTCTTACCAATGTAAGAGAAGTTCGTGTTGTCAATGGTGCTGGTCGTGTCATTGGTACGACCAGTAGCGCCAATCAAACGATGGTTGGACAACAAGCCAAAGACCAGATGATCCGCCGAACGTTATTAAATAACACAAAAGAAGATAATATATTATTGGATAAGGATAAAAAACAGCGTGTATGGGTGATGGCGCAACCATTGAAATTACAAAATGATACCCGCGGTGTTATTTACATTGTTTCTGAAATTGAACCCGTCTATACACAGGTGACTGAAATCACGAGTATCTTTGTCAAAGGGACGATTTTTGCGATGGCAATCACCTGTCTATTAGGTGTCTGGTTGGCGCGTACAATTACGAAACCAATCAAAGAAATGCGCGAACAAGCCGTAGCGATGACGCGAGGGAACTACTCTCGCAAAGTTAAGGTGTATGGGATGGATGAAATTGGTCAATTGGCAAGTGCTTTTAATATTTTGACCCGTAAAGTGCAGGATGCACAAGCGAGTGTTGAAGGTGAAAGTCGCAAATTATCCTCAATTCTTTCGTATATGACTGACGGTGTGATTGCGACCGATCGCCGCGGTAAAATTATGTTAATTAATCGACCAGCCGCGGATATGCTAAAAATAAAACAAGAAGATGCAATGGAACGCTCGATTGCAGAAGTATTAAACATCGATTCCAATTATACGTATGAAAAATTATTGGAAGAAAAAGAGTCGGTCACGATTGATTTATCGACTGAACGTCAAAATTACGTGTTACGCGCCAATTTCTCAGCGATTCAACGGGAAACAGGCTTTATTAATGGCGTCATTGCAGTCTTGCACGATATTACCGAGCAAGAACGAATCGACGCTGAGTTGCGTGAATTTGTTGCGAATGTATCACATGAACTGCGAACACCATTAACGAGTATGGCAAGCTATCTCGAAGCATTAGGAGATGGTGCTTGGAAAGATACAACGATTGCGCCGCATTTTATTCAGGTGACTCAAAATGAGACCGAACGAATGATTCGCTTGGTTAATGACCTGTTGAAATTATCTCGTTTAGATAGCGGACGCACGAAGTTAGAACGCAATTTTGTGCATTTCAATTCATTTTTCAACCAAATAATTGATCGTCACGAGATGTCTAAAAAAGACAGTATTAATTTCAAGCGTTACATTACGACCGAGTATATCTTGATTGAAATCGATGAAGATAAAATTGTGCAAGTCATTGATAATATCATTTCAAATGCCACTAAATATTCTCCAGATGGTGGGACGATTTCATTTTATCTCGCCCGACAAGGCGATGAAATAAAAATTAGTATCCGCGATCAAGGGATGGGGATACCGAAGAATAATTTAGAAAAGATCTTCCAACGTTTTTTCAGGGTCGACAAAGCGCGGTCGCGCGCGATGGGCGGTACAGGTTTAGGTTTAGCAATTTCCAAAGAAATGATCGATGCTCACGGCGGTCGTATTTGGGCTGAAAGTACCGAAGAAAAAGGCACGATTATTTCGTTTACTCTCCCATATGATGATTTTGTTGAGGATGAAGAGGAGGGATGGGAGTGAAAAAGAAAAGCATTCCCATCTTACTAGCTTTTGTTGTCATCTTAAGTATTGTATTGGCATGGAAAATTTGGAATGCAACACCAGCTTATGAAACGATTACGAGTGATGTGGCAGAAAAAGTAAGTATCGGTCAAAATGAAAGCGGGAGAGCTTTATATAAGCCGAATTTTATTGTCTATCAAAAAAATGATAGTTTTTGGAAAGTGAATTCCCAGAAAACAGCAGATATTGATGCCTTAGTTAAGTCGCAACTGTTCAACAACCTTCACCAGAGCGATACGCTGAGTAAAAAAGCATTGATTGATGCGGAAAACTTACCGAATTCGTTACGGATTAAGTATCATGTTGCCATTCCTTACGTCGTGTATCAGCAAATGACGAATCATTTGGATACTAGCAATATTGATGAAGACGATACCTTCGATGAAATTATTTTTTCGTTTGATAAGAAGAAAGGAAACGTCAGTTTCATTAATTCACAGACACGTACACTCGTTGTGGCTGATGTGACATCAGAGGCGCTGAGAAAACTGAATGAACGGTATCAAGCAAAAGAAACACGGGCGATTTTACCAATCGTCTTAAAACGATTCACGTTTAATTCCTCGTCAGAGCCGATTGTACTCGCTAAAAAGACATATGTGGCCGAAGCTTTGTCAATTGCGAAGTTTCAACAGGCGTTATTAAATAAAGCAGATCCGGCGATGATCAGTAACAACGATAAGGTGCGTGAATATATTAATGGCAGTGTTTTATTACGCTATGATTTAGTGAATGGGATGTTGCTCTATGTTAATCCAGCCCAAGAAATAACGGAGACTAAAAAAGCACAGGCAGATAAGGCACATGTTATTAATGAAAGCATTAGCTATATTAACAGTCATAGTGGTTTCACAGGGGATTTTATCATAGATGATTATGATGATACAAAAGCTGAAGTGAGCTATCGTTTGAGTATTAATAATATTCCAGTCTATAGCGACTTTGGAGGCTCGTTGATCAAGACTACTTCAGGGAGCTCAAATATTTATCGCTATCAGCGTCCCATGTTTGAGCTCAGTACCGGTATTCCATCAGAAGATGTTAAGATGACATTGAAAAGTCCGACAGAAGCGCTTGAAAACCTACGAGATAAACTCGGCACACTAGATAATGTGAATGGTTTGAATGTCGTCTATGTGATGAAAAGAAGCGGGGCAGAAGCGTCATTAGTAACGTTAGAACCGCACTGGGTGTATTATGTCAACGGCAACTATGAGATATTAGAATAAAGGGAGGTTCAGTTAATGGAATGGCGAAAAACGCTTGTTATCTTTGTTGTCGTATTTATGTTGCTCGATGTCTATCTCCTGTTTTTATTGTATATGAAACAGCAGGAAAATGAATTAGACGCATTGAGTCACACGAGTTTTGAAGATAGCTTAGTCGAACGTGGTATTAAGATTGATCAAGCCGATTTCAAAACATTTCCTAAACAAGCCCATTATTTGAGTGCTCATTACAAACAGTTTGCCCTCAAAGACCTTAAGTCCCTTACTAAGCAAAAGTTTCAACTAGTGGATAATAATAAAATGATAAGCAGTGATATTACCGATGAGGTCAAAGCGGAAGCACCGAATTTCACAGTGCTTAAAAGTTATGTTGCCAATAATATTTATCAAGGTGCGTCTTATCATTTATCGACCTATGATAAGACGACGAATGAAATCGTCTTTAGCCAACACTATAAGACAAAAAGGTTTGTTTTTGGAGAAGAAGCGAAACTCATCTTTCATTATGAAAAAGGCTACGTTAAGAGCTATCAACAAACCTTGTTGACCGATATTACGCCATTAGAAGGCAGTAATGATTTGATTTCGCCCTTGCAAGGGTTTGAAAGTTTGTTTCAAAACAACAAGGTTGCTGATAAAACAACAGTGCTCGATGTGCAACTGGGCTACTATATTTTGGGCGAACTCGAAAGTTCCAATGTGTATATGCCAGTATGGTATTATACAGTAGAAGTAAATGGTCAAAAGAGTCAATTGATGGTGGATGCCATTGAAGGGCAAGTATTAACAGCAGACATGTCAAATGATACAGAATATACGACAGCGTCTTAGGGGGAAAATGATGGAATTTATAACAAAGACAAGTGCAACGAGTAAAATGCCAGCTGTCGCTGATTTACGTTACTCGTTCTTAACGAGTGGTAGCTCAGGTAATGCGACCTTAATCGAATCGGATAGTCAATTACTCTTGATTGATTGTGGTCATAGTGGTAAGAAGATGGAAGAATTATGCCAATCGGTCGGACGCTCATTAGCCGATGTTGATGCGATGCTCATTACACATGAACATAGCGATCATATTAAAGGTTTAGGCGTCTTAGCACGCAAATATCAGATACCAATCTATGCCAACGAGAAAACATGGCAGGCGATGCCACAGTCAGTTGGTGAAATTGCGACCGATTTAAAATATATCTTTAATGAGGATAGCGTAAAAACATTTGGTTCAATTGATGTCGAGTCGTTCACCGTTTCACATGATGCAGCCAGCCCAATGTTTTATACTTTTCATCAAGGGGCGCATAAGATTGTAACGATGACCGATACGGGCTATGTGAGTGAACGGATGAAGGGTGTGATCCGCAATGCAGATGTCTACTTGTTTGAGAGTAATCACGATGTGGCGATGCTGCGAGCAGGTCGTTATCCATGGAATACGAAACAGCGTATTTTAGGGGATGAGGGCCATTTATCGAATGAAGATGCAGGCATGGCAATGAGTGAAGTAATTGGCGATAAAACGAAGCGCATTTACTTAGGACATTTAAGCCAGGATAATAATATGAAAGATATTGCGCGTATGACAGTGGAACAAACACTAGCTCAACAGGGGATCGCAGTCGGGCCACAGGTGCGTATTTTTGATACCGATCCAAATAAGGCGACACCGTTAACCGGATTGAATCATCTTATTTAAATAGCAGTAATACTGAAAAACACTGGCGACTGGTTAGTGTTTTTCTTCTTTAAATGAAGATGATAAAATCATTTTACAGTTTATTCATAGAAATTTCATGTTTAGAGGGTATAGTAAAAGCATAGAGTAAATGAAAAATAAACGAATTAAAGGAGTCGATTGTTATGACTGAAAATAAAGAATTTGATGAGTTAACAACAGCTGCTGCTGAAGAAACGCTGACTACAAGTGAACCAACAGCGACAGAGGAACCAATAAAAACGGTTGAATCTGAGGGAATGCCGACAGAATCAGCGCCTGTTAAACAAAAGAAAAGCCAAGCCGGTTACTTCTTTAGCGGCTTGGTAGGTGTGTTAGTCGGTGCTTTAATCATCGCTTTATTTGGTGGCAGCTTGATGGGTGGCAATAATAAGGGTGCAACACCGTTAGCTGGTTCAGATACAAAAACAACCCAATCGAGCAATGTCAAAAAAGTATCGGTTGATGCGACATCATCTGTTACCGACGCCGTGAAAAAAGCCGAAGATGCGGTTGTTAGTGTTTTGAACTATCAAAAACAAAGCAATGGCTTAGATGATATTTTAGGCGGATCAAATGGTAGTCGTAATAGCCAAACAGCAACCTCAGATGAAGCGGTTGAATCCGGTTCTGGTTCCGGTGTTATTTATAAGAAAGAAAAAGGCTATGCTTATATCGTGACCAATAACCATGTTATTGCCGATGCAGACTCGCTTGAAGTAATACTATCAAGCGGTAAAAAAGCGGAAGCGAAATTAATTGGCGCGGATGCGTGGACAGATTTAGCCGTCTTACGAATTAAAGATACCGACGTAAAAAAAGTTGCGACCTTCGGAGATTCAGCCGCCCTTAAAACCGGTGAAGCAGCGATTGCAATTGGTAGCCCATTAGGGACCGCCTATGCCGGATCAGTTACACAAGGAATTATTTCAGGTATTGACCGGACTGTTCCAGTTGATATTGATAGTGATGGTAACAGTGACTGGGAAACAAATGTTATTCAAACCGATGCGGCGATTAACCCTGGTAACAGTGGGGGGGCCTTAATTAACATTGATGGACAAGTGATTGGGATTAACTCAATGAAACTATCGTCATCAGATGTTGAAGGCATTGGTTTTGCGATTCCGATTAATGATGCCGAACCAATTATTACAGCCCTTCAAACAAATGGAAAAGTAACACGTCCGTCATTAGGCGTAACCTTACGTGATTTGAATACCATAGCAGCGACACAATTAGTTGATGTGCTTAAATTACCAGAATCAATCACGAGTGGTGTCATGGTACAAAATGTATCAAACGCCTCTGCAGCCGCTGATGCTGGGATGAAAACGTATGATGTGATTGTGAAATTTGCTGGTGCGGATGTGAAAGATTCGATGTCATTACGTAAAGCGCTCTATAATCAAAAACTAACAATCGGTGATACGGTTGATGTTGAGATCTATCGCGACGGTAAAAAACAAACAATTAAAGTAAAACTGAAAGAGTCAGATGCCTTGAGTGCTAGTTAATTAAGAGAAACGTTCGTAACGTCATCGTTACGAACGTTTTTTTTTACAGTTATCCACAAAATGAGGTTCGTCTGTGTATAACTGTCGTTGAAAATGTGGATAAAATAATTTATACTAAGGAAAGATGGAGGTTTTAAAAAAAATGAATAAAACTGATAAAGCTTACTACGCTTGTGATGAACATGTCGATTATATCTTGGATGACTATATTTATGCAGAGGGGACCTTCCCGCAAATAAATAAGATTGAACCAAATGACCTGTGGATAACCTGTGAGTACTGCCAAAATAAGAGTGTTTATCTAGTGGGGAACGTAAGTTCGCCTACAAAATGTGGATAAAAGTGTGGATTGTGTGGATAAGAGATTGTGCATAACATTGTGGAAAAGGATGATAAACTGTGAATATAACGATTATTTCTGTGGGTAAGTTGAAAGAAAAGTATTTAAAGCAAGGGATTGAAGAATATGCGAAGCGTTTAACGAAGTATTGTAAGTTTAAAGTCATCGAAGTGCCGGATGAGAAAGCGCCTGAAAACCTCAGTGAGGCTGAGATGCTACAAGTGAAAGACAAAGAAGGTGAACGGATTCTCGCCAAAGTAAAAGAGCAGGATTATGTGTTCGCGCTCGCGATTAACGGCAAACAAAATAGCTCTGAGGAAATGGCACAGCAAATTGACCAACTCGGTATTCAAGGAAAGAGCAGCATCGTCTTTATTATTGGTGGCTCACTCGGTTTGAGTGAAGCGGTGTTAGCGAAAAGTAACCAACTGATCTCATTCGGTAAGTTGACCTATCCACATCAGTTGATGAAGTTAGTGTTGGTGGAGCAAATTTATCGGAGTTACCGGATTATTCATGGTCATGCGTATCATAAGTAAGTATTCTATCTAAAAGAGGTGCTTTTAAAAGCACCTCTTTTTATTAAGTCGTTTCGCATCAAAAAAGGAGGTGTATACCCTCAATAAATCATAATGTGGCACACGCCGATCATCCCGGTGTTTTTTTATTGGAAAATCAGTTGAGTCAGGGCAAATCCAGATGATACGCCACTTGTTTAAAGTTATGATAAAACCATCGTATTATTTAATGATTGATTTAGCGACCCTGTATATAAATTGGATTGAGAATGTAGTGCAATACTAAAGCGTGACCTTTTCGGTTATTTAAGACTAGTCAACAACATCAGGAAGATGGTGAGTATAATCGCAACAGACATAAAACTAGATACGATATTACAAAATGAAGAGTTTAAGGATTTATTTCAAGCACAAGAAACGAAAATTGAAAAAACAGAAATAGATAGTTTTATGAGTGAATGTCGTCGTGAAATCGGTAAAAGTATTTTGCAAACGTTTGGATTAGGGATGACCTATGACCAATTTAAACAAGGTGGTAATCTTACAACACTGCACAATGCAAACAACTGTGTTTTTGCTAACGAGGAAATTAAACAGCAATATACGACTAAGTTTGATCGTAAGGCTTACGAAAAAGATTTTCCTAAAATGCGAAAAGAACTTTTTAAAAATAATAAAATTATCAAAGATGATTACACTCGGAAGCATTTGAAAAAAGATAGTCGAACACATATCGACCATGTTGTTTCGGCAAAATCGATTCATGACAATGATAAAGCAAGGCTTTATATGACAGCAGATCAACGCAATGATATGGCGACTCATCATAAAAATTTAGCAGTAACTAATGGGAGTGTCAATCAATCTAAAGGGGCGAAATCATTAGAAGATTGGATGCATAGCAGTAATAAAAAGACCGGGTATGATAATGCAACAACCTATGGGGTTGATGTAAAAAAAAACCACAGAAATCGGTAAGCAAGCAAATAAACGCCGATAGTAAAATTAAGCTAGACAAATGACCTATAAACATCTCTACACCAAATGTACTTGTAATGATAGAAGCCTATTTCCAAACGAAACAATCTGTTTTAACCGGATTGAAGAGACTAGGATGTTCAAGACAACGATTGATAATGTCTACAATTTTTTTAAGAAAGGTTCCTCAGCCAGTGATTATTATCAAAAATACAAAGAAAATAAAACATATTGTGGCAGACGACCTATCATTTTAAGTACGGATCAACAAACTTACATTCAGAAAATGACAGCTAAAGGCTGGACACCTGATGTGATTATTGGTCGTGCTGAGATAC